>NZ_JBSGTX010000005.1:0-204349 GCF_053607625.1 Streptomyces sp. NPDC055103 | reverse complement strand
GCGGCGTGCCGTCAGCACTTCCTCCGTCAGCGTGCAGGGAGCTCCGCGGCCGTCCGCCGTGCGGAGGGACTGCGGTGGGACCGTGGTGTACGGGTGGCGTCGGCCGTCAGGCGGCCGGCGGCGGGGTCGCGCCGCCGCTCCCGGGCGTGCCGTCGTCCTTGTGGCCGATCCGGTCCACGACGTCCTTGGCCTTGCCCGTGCCGGACTGGATCTTGTCGCTGTACTTGCCCTTGGTCTTCTCGTCGACCAGCTTCGCGGCCTTGTCGAGGCCGTGGTCGATCTTCTCCCCGTGCTGCTGCGCGAGGTCGGCCACCTTGTCCTTGGCCGGGGCGAGCTTGGCCTTCAGCGAATCCAGGAGACCCATGGGGCACCTTCCCTCCGCGGACCCCCAGGGGGTCCGTTCTCCGTGTCCTGCCCCCAGGACCCCGGGGGCCTACTTGCGGGCGCCTTCGCCTGCCTCGTTGTCCGCGGCGGCCTCGGCCGACTGCTGCTTCGGGATCTCCACGACCTCGCCCTCCACCTTGTCGGCGACATCGACATCGACAGCAAGGTCGACGTCAACATCGACATCGACGTCAACATCGACGTCAACATCGACATCGACGTCAACATCCGCGTCGATGTCCACGTCCTCGCCGGCCTCGGCTCGGAGCTCCGTCGCCTCCGTCGCGGTCACCTCGTCGTCCGGCGCCGCGACGGCCCCGGTCTCCTCCGACGAGGCCTCGACCACATCCTTCTTCTTACGGCGAAACACTGCAAAAACGCCCATATTCACTCCATAGCGTACTCGGATGGGGTGGGCTCGGCGGCGATCGACGGCCGGAACCTCGCAACAGGCAACGAAGCCGGATGGGGGTCGTCACGTAGCTCGTTCGGGTAAGGGTCGTGAGGTTTGCGAGACTGGTGCGGTGAGAAGCGCAGCTCCCGCCCCGCGGGTCATCGCCGTTGTCGGCCCCACGGCGGCCGGAAAGTCCGATCTGGGTGTATTCCTGGCCCAGCAGCTCGGCGGCGAGGTCGTCAACGCCGACTCGATGCAGCTCTACCGAGGGATGGACATCGGGACCGCG
This sequence comes from Streptomyces sp. NPDC055103, assembly GCF_053607625.1. Taxonomy (NCBI): domain Bacteria; kingdom Bacillati; phylum Actinomycetota; class Actinomycetes; order Kitasatosporales; family Streptomycetaceae; genus Streptomyces; species Streptomyces sp. NPDC055103. The sequence continues at coordinate 203,282 of NZ_JBSGTX010000005.1, read as the reverse complement.
AAACTGACGATGGAGGAACGGGACGGCGTCCCGCACCACCTCCTCGACATCTGGGACGTGACGGAGGCCGCCAGCGTCGCCGAGTACCAGCGACTGGCCCGCGCCGAGATCGACCGGCTCCTCGCCACCGGCCGCACCCCCGTCCTCGTCGGCGGTTCCGGTCTGTACGTACGCGGGGCCGTCGACGCCCTGGAGTTCCCCGGCACCGACCCCGCCGTCCGCGCCCGGCTCGAAGCGGAACTGGAGGAGTGCGGCTCCGGCGTCCTGCACGCCCGGCTCGCCGAGGCCGACCCCGAGGCAGGCCGCGCGATCCTGCCCAGCAACGGACGCCGCATCGTCCGAGCCCTCGAAGTCATCGAGATCACGGGCAAGCCCTTCACCGCCAACCTCCCCGGACACGACTCCGTCTACGACACCGTCCAGATCGGCGTCGACGTGGCCCGCCCCGAGCTGGACGAGCGCATCGCCGCGCGCGTGGACCGGATGTGGGAGGCCGGCCTCGTCGACGAGGTGCGCACCCTGGAGGCCCAGGGCCTGCGCGAGGGCCGCACCGCCGCCCGCGCCCTCGGCTACCAGCAGGTACTCGCCGCGCTCGCGGGGGAGTGCACCGAGGACGAGGCGCGCGCGGAGACCGTGCGCGCCACCAAGCGCTTCGCCCGCCGCCAGGACTCCTGGTTCCGCCGCGACCCGCGCGTCCACTGGCTCAGCGGGGCCGCCGATCACCGCGGGGAACTCCCGCGGGAGGCGCTGTCGTTGGTCGAACGAGCGGTTACAGCCTGATCACGTGATGGCATCGGGACGCCCTGCCCGTCAGTTCGGCGGTCATGGGCGTGCCATCATCGAGCATCGATCGACCAAGTGGAGTCCGAGTGGGGAGGGCGCGTGGCGATGGAGGCCGGCCCTCGCGACAGAGAACAGCAGGAAGCGGTCCTCGGCGACCCGTCGGGCGAACCCCCGGCAGAGGCCCCGGGCCTGACACCGGACGGTCCTGACGACGCGGAAGGTACCGCCGTCGAGGTGGACGCCGGTGAGGTCGAGGTCGAGCTCAGACCGCAGCGGCGCCTGCGGATCTGGCAGCTCGCCCCGATCGTCGCCCTCGCCGCCGTCGGCTCCCTGATGTTCGCGTTCCCGCTCGCCTTCGGCTCGGGCGACGGCGGCGCCGTCCTCGCCATGCTCGGCCTGCTGATCAGCTCCTGCGCGGCGGGCTGGGGCATGATGGCCGCCCGCAAGGTCGGCTACACCTGGCCCGGCCTTCCGCAACGCGGCTCGGGCGAGCGCCCCGACTGGCGCGTCCTCGCCCTGTACGTCACGACGATCGGCGTCCTGGTCGCCCTGGCCGTGTGGCGCGTCGCCCGCCTCCGCTGAGCGGTCCCCTGAGGCCATCCGCCCGGGACCGCCCCGTGGACGGCCGCGCCGTCTGTCGGACCCGCCCCGTACAGTTGATCTCGTGACCAGCACGCAGACCTCGCCGCTCCCCTTCCTCAAGGGCCACGGCACCGAGAACGACTTCGTGATCGTCCCCGACGCGGACAACGCCGTCGAGCTGAGCCCGGCCGTCGTCGCCCGGCTCTGCGACCGGCGGGCCGGCATCGGCGGGGACGGGCTGCTGCACGTCGTGCGCAGCGCCGCCCACCCCGAGACGCGGCACCTGGCCGACGAGGCCGAGTGGTTCATGGACTACCGGAACGCCGACGGCTCGGTCGCCGAGATGTGCGGCAACGGCGTCCGGGTCTTCGCCCGCTACCTGGAGCACGCGGGACACGTCACCGCCGGCGAGGTCGCCGTCGCCACCCGCGGCGGGACCAAGCGCGTCCACCTCGACAAGGACGGCTCCGTCACCGTCTCCATGGGCCGCGCGGTCCTGTCCGAGGCCGGAGTCACGGTCACCGTCGACGGCCGCAGCTGGCCCGCGCGGAACGTGAACATGGGCAACCCGCACGCGGTCGCCTTCGTCGACGACCTCGGCCACGCGGGCAACCTCTTCACCGAGCCGCCCTACGAGCCCGCCGCGGTCTACCCGGACGGGGTGAACATCGAGTTCGTCGCCGACCGAGGCCCCCGCCACGTCGCCATGCGGGTCCACGAGCGCGGCGCCGCCGAGACCCGCTCCTGCGGCACGGGCGCGTGCGCCGTCGCCGTTGCCACGGCCCGCCGCGACGGCGCCGACCCCGCCGCGAGCGGGGCCCCCGTCACGTACACCGTGGACGTCCTCGGCGGCACCCTCGTCATCACCGAGCACCCCGACGGCGAGATCGAGATGACCGGGCCCGCCGTCATCGTCGCCGAGGGCACGATCGACCCGGCGTGGCTGTCGGTTCCCGGCGCGTAGGGCCCGGCACCTAGGGCCCCACGCGTCGGCCCCGGCGCGTAGGCCACGGCGTCCGGTTTTCGACGGCTCCGTTCCCACCGGAAACCAGGGAATCGAAACAGTCAACGACTGATTTGTCGCTCGAATGGGTGATCCGATTCACGCTGAGCGAGAGCGTGACTGCGCCACGTGGTGGGGTCGGTAGCATCAAGCACCGGCCCCCAGGGCACGCCTGGCCCGCCCACCGCCGGTCGACGTTGCCGGAGGGTGCCCCATGAGCGCAGAGGCCACCAACCCTGTGAGCGCGGCCGACGCCGCCGTCACCGACACGACCGTCCGCAGACGCGGACGCGCCCGGATCGACCTGCGCCGCCTCGGCCGCGCCGCCCTGCTCGGCGCGACCGCGGGACCGGCCCCCCGCGACCGGCTGCCCGACGCCATCAGCCATGTCGCGGAAGCGCACCGGGCCCACCACCCCGAGGCCGACCTGGCGGTGCTGCGCAGGGCCTACGTCCTTGCCGAGTCCTCGCACCGCGGCCAGTTCCGAAAGAGCGGCGAGCCGTACATCACGCACCCGCTCGCGGTCACGCTCATCCTCGCCGAACTGGGCGCCGAGACCACCACCCTGACCGCCTCCCTCCTCCATGACACCGTCGAGGACACCGAGGTGACGCTCGACCAGGTGCGGAGGGAGTTCGGCGACGAGGTCGCCTACCTCGTCGACGGCGTCACCAAGGTGGAGAAGATCGACTACGGCGCCGCCGCCGAGCCCGAGACCTTCCGCAAGATGCTCGTCGCCACCGGCAACGACGTCCGGGTCATGTCGATCAAACTCGCCGACCGCCTCCACAACATGCGCACGCTCGGCGTGATGCGGGCCGAGAAACAGGCCAGGATCGCCAAGGTCACCAGGGACTTCCTCATCCCGCTCGCCGAACGGCTCGGGGTCCAGGCCCTCAAGACCGAACTGGAGGACCTCGTCTTCGCGATCCTCCACCCCGAGGAGTACGAGAACACCCGGGCGCTCATCGCCGAGAACTCCCACGCGGGGGACGCCCTCGACGCCGTGGCCGAACAGGTCGGCGCCGTCCTCCGCGAGGCCGGTATCGCCGCCGAGGTCCTCGTCAGGCCGCGGCACTTCGTCTCCGTGCACCGCGTCCGCCTCAAGCGCGGCGAGCTGCGCGGCTGCGACTTCGGGCGGCTCCTCGTCCTCGTCACCGAGGACGCCGACTGCTACGGGGTCCTCGGTGAGCTCCACACCTGTTTCACCCCGGTGATCTCCGAGTTCAAGGACTTCATCGCGGCCCCCAAGTTCAACCTGTACCAGTCGCTGCACACCGCGATCGCCGCCCCCGACGGGGCCGTGGCCGAGATCCTCATCAGGACCCACCGGATGCACACGGTCGCCGAGGCCGGAGTCGTCGCCCTCGGCAATCCGTACGCGGGCCAGGAACCGGGGCAGCCCGTCGCCGTCCCCGTCCCCGTCCCCGTCCTCGTCCCCGACCCGCAGCCCGAGGACGGCGAGCGCGTCGACCCCACCCGCCCGGGCTGGCTCTCCCGGCTCCTCGACTGGCAGCAGTCCGCCCCCGACCCCGACACCTTCTGGAGCTCACTCCGGGCCCACCTCGCCGAGGACGACGAGATCACCGTCTTCCACGCCGACGGCAGCGCCCCCGGCACGATCAGCCTGCCCGCCGGAGCCAGCTGCGTCGACGCGGCCTACGCGCAACACGGCGAAGCCGCCCACGGCTGCCTCGGCGCTCGCGTCAACGGCCGCCTCGCGCCCCTGAGCACCGTCCTCGGCGACGGGGACACCGTCCAGCTGCTGCTCGCCCAGGACACCGTGTCCGGGCCCCCGTCCGGCCCTTCACCCGAGTGGCTCGACCACGTCCGTACCGCCGCCGCCCGCATCGCGATCACCGGCTGGCTCCAGGCCCACCCCGAGGCGGCCGCGGCCCCCGCCGACGCGGGACCCCGGCCGCAGATCAACGTCACCGCCGACCGGCGCTCCGGCGCCGAACTCCACGCCGACCTGGACGGCGAGCCGCCCGTCGCCGTCCGCCCCGCCGGCTGCTGCACCCCCGTACCGCCCGACGAGATCACCGGGTTCCGCGTCCGCGGCGGCTCGGTCACCGTCCACCGGGCCGGCTGCGCGGCCGTCGAGACCATGCGCGGGGTGGGCCGCGAGCCCGTCACCGTCCGCTGGGGCGACACGGCCCAGTGCCGGGTCACCCTCGTCGCCGAGTCCTTCGGTCGGCCGCGCCTCCTCGCCGACCTCACCGAGGCCATCGCCACCGCCGGGGCCGCCGTCGTCTCCGCGACCGTCGAGCCGCCCAGCGAGCAGCGGGTCCGGCACACGTACACCCTCCACCTCCCCGACGCCGCCGGGCTCCCCGCCCTGATGCGGGCCATGCGGGACGTGCCGGGGGTGTACGACGTCAACCGCGCCCGCCGCCGGCGGACGGCGGAGCCGCGCGAGGCGTGAGGCGGCATGCCATGACGTGACCTCCTTCGGGTGGCGGGCGAGCGCGCCGCCCGGAGGAGCGGGGAAACCCCTGGTAGCCGTAGGGCCAGTCCTCCGGAAAGGCCTGGCCCATGCCGCTCGTCCGAAACCCCCTGCCCCGCGCGCGGTGGCTGCGCGCAGCCGTCCTCGTTGCCGCCTCGACCGGGCTCGTCGCCGCCGCGCTGCCCGCCCCGGCGCCGCTCGGCATCGGCGACCCGCTCTTCCCGCACCTCGGGAACCCCGGCTACGACGTCCTCGCATACGACCTCGACCTCACCTACTCCGGGGTCAACACGAAGCCGCTCGCCGCCGTGACCAGGATCGACGCCCTCGCCACCGAGGACCTGGAGCGGCTCAACCTCGACTTCACCCACGGGACCGTCTCCGCCGTCACCGTCGACGACCTCCCGGCCGCGTACGTCAGCAGCGGCGAGGACCTGATCGTCACCCCGGCCGTGCCGATCGCCGCAGGCGAGCCCGTCGAGATCACCGTCACCCACACCAGCGACCCCACAGGGCCCGCCGACACCGGCGGCTGGGTGCGTACCGGCGACGGCCTCGCCATGGCCAACCAGGCGGACGCCGCCCACCGCGTCTTCCCGTCCAACGACCACCCGGCCGACAAGGCGTACTTCACCTTCCGGATCACCGCCCCCAGCGCGCTCACCGCCGTCGCCAACGGCCTGCCCACCGGCCGCGTCGACCACGGCGCCACCACCACCTGGACGTACCGCCCCCGCCACCCCATGGCCACCGAGCTCGCCCAGGTCTCCCTCGGCGGCTCCACCGTCGTCCACCGGACCGGACCCCGCGGCCTGCCCGTACGGGACGTGGTGCGGACCGCCGACCGGGAGCTGATGGAGCCCTGGCTCCGCAAGACACCCGGCCAGCTGGAGTGGATGGAGAAGCAGGTCGGCCCGTACCCCTTCGAGACGTACGGCGTGCTCGTCGCCGACGCCGACACGGGCTTCGAGCTGGAGACGCAGACCCTCTCCCTCTTCGAGCGCGGCCTCTTCACCGAGCCCGGCTACCCGGAGTGGTACGTCGACTCGGTCATGGTCCACGAGCTGGCCCACCAGTGGTTCGGCGACAGCGTCTCGCCCCGTACCTGGTCCGACCTCTGGCTCAACGAAGGACACGCCACCTGGTACGAGGCGCTGTACGCGCAGGAGAAGGCCGGCAAGTCCCTGGAGCGGCGCATGAAGGCTGCCTACGCGGCCTCCGACGAGTGGCGGGCGGACGGCGGCCCGCCCGCGGCCCCCGAGCCGCCCTCGCGCGACCACAAGATCAGCCTGTTCCGTCCCGTCGTCTACGACGGGAGCGCCCTCGTCCTCTACGCCCTCCGGCAGGAGATCGGCACCGAGGCCTTCCAGCGCCTGGAGCGCCGCTGGGTCGCCGACCACCGGGACTCCACCGCCACCACCGCGGACTTCACCGCCCTGGCCGGCGAGATCGCCGGACGGGACCTCACCGCCTTCTTCCGCGACTGGCTGTACGCGGCGAAGACCCCGCCCATGCCCGGGCACCCCGACTGGCGCACCCTCCCGGTCGAGGCCGCCAGGACCGCGCCGAAACCCGGGTGACGGGCCCGGCCGGACCGTGCCACCATCGTCAGGTCGGCGACGCGGCCGGAACCGGGAATCTTCCGGTGCCGTCACGCGTTGCGACGGATACAGATTCAGCTTCGTCGCTGTCACGCGACGTCATTCGACGTAAGGACCCAATGACCTCCTCTTCTTCCCCTTCCCAGGACGAGCAGCGCTTCGCGGAGACGAACCGTACCGAGAGCCTTCGGGCCGATGCCCTGATGGAAGAGGACGTCGCCTGGAGCCACGAGATCGACGGAGAGCGGGACGGCGAGCAGTTCGACCGCTCCGAGCGCGCGGCCCTGCGGCGCGTCGCCGGCCTCTCCACCGAGCTCGAGGACGTCACCGAGGTCGAGTACCGCCAGCTGCGCCTGGAGCGCGTCGTGCTGGTCGGCGTCTGGACCTCGGGGACCGTGCAGGACGCGGAGAACTCCCTGGCGGAGCTCGCGGCCCTCGCCGAGACGGCGGGCGCCCTCGTGCTCGACGGCGTGATCCAGCGTCGTGACAAGCCGGACCCGGCGACCTTCATCGGTTCCGGCAAGGCGCGCGAACTGCGCGACATCGTGATCGAGACCGGTGCCGACACCGTCGTCTGCGACGGCGAGCTCAGCCCCGGCCAGCTCATCGCCCTCGAAGACGTCGTCAAGGTGAAGGTGGTCGACCGGACCGCCCTCATCCTCGACATCTTCGCCCAGCACGCCAAGTCCCGAGAGGGCAAGGCGCAGGTCGCGCTCGCGCAGATGCAGTACATGCTGCCGCGACTGCGCGGCTGGGGTCAGTCGCTGTCCCGTCAGATGGGTGGCGGCGGCGGTGGCGGCATGGCCACCCGTGGTCCCGGTGAGACCAAGATCGAGACCGACCGGCGCCGCATCCGCGAGAAGATGGCGAAGATGCGCCGGGAGATCGCGGAGATGAAGACCGGCCGCGACATCAAGCGGCAGGAGCGCCGGCGCAACAAGGTGCCGTCGGTCGCCATCGCCGGATACACCAACGCGGGCAAGTCCTCCCTGCTCAACCGCCTCACCGGCGCGGGCGTGCTCGTGGAGAACGCCCTGTTCGCCACCCTCGACCCGACCGTGCGCCGGGCAGAGACGCCCACCGGCCGGGTCTACACCCTGGCCGACACCGTCGGCTTCGTCCGGCACCTGCCGCACCACCTGGTCGAGGCGTTCCGCTCCACCATGGAGGAGGTCGGGGACTCCGACCTCATCCTGCACGTCGTGGACGGCTCCCACCCCGCTCCGGAGGAGCAGCTGGCCGCCGTGCGCGAGGTCTTCCGGGACGTCGGCGCGGTGAACGTCAAGGAGATCGTCGTCGTCAACAAGGCGGACGCGGCGGACCCGCTGGTCCTCCAGCGACTGCTGCGGATGGAGAAGCACTCCATCGCCGTCTCGGCCCGTTCGGGCCAGGGCATCGAGCGGCTGCTCGCCCTGATCGACGCCGAACTGCCGCGTCCCGAGGTCGAGCTGGAGGCCCTCGTGCCGTACACGCAGGGCGGTCTCGTCTCGCGGGTGCACGCCGAGGGCGAGGTGCAGTCCGAGGAGCACACCCCGGAGGGCACCCTGCTCAAGGCCCGGGTGCACGAGGAGCTGGCGGCGATGCTCGCGCCGTACGTTCCCGCCGCGCACTGAGCCACGGCACCACGGAGGGCGCTGTCCTCCTCCCGTTCGGGGGAGGAGGACAGCGCCCTCTGCCGTTGATGCGGTGTGGTGCGGCCTCAGCCCTCGGGTCAGCGGGCGAACTTCTTGCTGACCATCTCGTGGGCGGCCTTGGCCCCCTTGCCGAGCTGCGGTCCGGCGAGCCAGCCGTTGCCGCCGGCCGGGCCGATCGAGGTGTTCGACACGAGCGCCGTCTTCCCGTTCGGCAGCACCCGGAACCATCCGCCGCCCGAGGAACCGGCCGTCATCGTGCAGCCGATCCGGTACATCGTCGGCGTGGCCGGAGCCGTGGTCAGCCGCGTCGGACGGTCGAGGCACTTGTGCATGATCAGACCGTTGTACGGCGGAGCCTGCGGGTAGCCCCAGGCGCCCATCGTCCCGGCCTGCGCGGCCGTCGGCGCGGAGAAGTCGACCGGCAGCGCGGCGCCGACGGTCTCCTCCAGCGACTTCCCGCCCCGCGCGGGCTGCACGTGCAGCACGGCGTAGTCGTACGGCCAGGCCTGGTTCGAACCGCCGCGCTGGATCCACTCGCCCGAGGTCACGGCCCAGTCGGCCCAGTACTGGCCGTACGGCGCGATCTCGTGCGGCTGCGCGTTGCGCAGGGCGGAGGCCGACTTGCCGAGGTCGTTGTAGGCCGGCACGAAGGTGATGTTGCGGTACCAGCCGCCCTGCTGGCCCGCGTGGACACAGTGCCCGGCCGTCCAGACCATGTTGGACTTCCCGGGCCGGCGCGGGTCCTTCACGATCGTGCCGGAGCAGACCATGTGCCCCTGGGGCGAGTCGAAGAAGATCTTCCCGACCGGGGCCGCGTTGCGGTGGTACGGGGTCTTCTCGCGCTGCGCCTTGACGGGCCGGGGCGTCGGATCGGTCCCGCCCGTGCCGGCCTGCGCGGTGATCGTCTGCTCCGGGCTCTTCGCCGACTGCATGCGCGTCGGGTCCCAGAGACCGTCGATCACCGGATTGACGAAGTCCTCGGCCTCACGCAGCCAGGTGGCCTGATCCCAGTTCTTCCACTCGCCGTCCTTCCACTTGTCCAGGTCGACGCCGTGCTTCTTGAGCTTGTCGGCGAGGTCCTTGGCGAGGTCGTCGCCGCCTCCGGCGCCGTCGGCGGGAGGCGTGGACGTGCTCGCCCCCGCGGTCGGCGCCTCGGCGGCCGGGGTCTCGGTGGGGCCGCAGGCCGTGGCGGTCAGCGCGAGCGCCGTGACCAGGCCGAGTACGGCGGGTATGAGTCGTACAGAACGCATGATGAGCATTCCCCCTGTGATGATTCCGCGTCCGGGCCGGCCGCTGCCGGTCCGGAACATGGGAGGAGGCGGGACCCCGGGGCCCCGCCTCCGTGCCGCGCCTACTGCCCGGCGTACTTCTTGCTGACCTCGTCGAAGATGGCCTTGGCCTCCGGTCCGAGACGCGGACCCGCGAGCCAGCCGGCCGTCGACGGGCCGATCGAGGTGTTCGACACCAGCGCCGGCTTGCCGTCACTGCCCTCGGCCACCCAGCCGCCACCGGACGAACCGCCGGTCATGGTGCAGCCGATCCGGTACATCGTCGGCTGCTCCGCCTTCAGCGACAGCCGGCCCGGCTTGTCCTGGCACTGGAACATCTTCTGGCCGTCGAACGGCGGCGCCGCCGGGTAACCGGTCGCCGTCAGGCTCGCGATCTTCGGCACGGCCGGCGCGTTGAACTCCACCGGAAGCGCCGAACCGACGGTCTCCTCCAGCGACTTGCCGGAAGCACCCTTCTCCGGGGTCACCTGGATGACCGCGAAGTCGTACGGGGCGCCGGCGCCGCCCGTGGACGCGCCCTCGCCGATCCACTGGTCGGAGGTCTTGACCCAGTCCGCCCACCAGACGCCGTACGGCGCGACCTGCTCCCGCGTCGCCTTCTCCAGGTCGGAGGTCGGCAGCGCGGCGTCGTTGTACGAGGGCACGAAGGCGATGTTGCGGTACCAGCCGCCCTGCTTGCCCTTGTGCACGCAGTGCCCGGCCGTCCAGACCATGTTGGACTTGCCCGGGTGGGCCGGGTCCTTCACCACGGTGGCCGAGCAGACCATCGAGCCCTCGGGACCGTCGAAGAAGACCTTCCCGGACTCGGGGGCGTTGCCGTGGTACTTCGGCGCGACGGCCTTCGCCTTCACCGCGGCCGGGGTCGGGTCGGTGACACCCTCGTCACCCGAGATGTCCTCCTCCTCGACCGGCTTGTCGGGGCGCTCGGCCTCCCGCATCCGGTCCGGGTCCCAGAGGTCCTCGATGATCGGGTTGACGAAGTCCTTGGCCTCACGGAGCCACTTGTCGCGGTCCCAGTTCTTCCACTCGCCGTCGCGCCACTTGTCGACGTCGATCCCGTGTTCCTTCAGGCGGTCCTTCAGGTCCTCCGGAATCTTGATCTTGTCGGCCGGGTTCTGGCTCGCGGGCGCGCTGGGCTTGTCTCCCGCGTTCTCCTCGCTCGGCCCGCAGGCCGTCGCGGTGAGCGTCAGCGCCGCGACGGCGGAAGCCGCCATCAGCAGCGGACGAATCGATCGCATCTCGTGATCCCCCTGGGACTACATCAACGTGTGCATGGGCGAACGGCGGCCGCGTCCTCGCAGACGGCGACCGACGGCCCCCAACTATGCCGGTGCCGGAGGGGACGGTACCCGCCCCGCCGCCGGTTCCGAATGCCGTTAAGCCGTTGTCTTGCCGTGATCCGGGACACGCCAAGTTCTTGTCACCCGGCCCGTGATCCCCGGCAGTTCCCGTCGTTGGTACGTACGGGGGACACAACGGCGGCGTTCAGGACGGCCCTTGCGGCGGCTCGGCGACGTCCCGATGTGCAACGCAACCGTTACAGCGGGAGGACACCGAGCCGTGGCCGTGACCGAATCAGCTCCTGCCGTCGCTCCGGCCGCGCGGGTGCGGACCCCGACGGGCGACGCGACACACCAAGGGGGTGCGTACGAGGGGATCCTGCGCCGCCAGTCGCAGCGCGAGTCCGCCGCCCGCACGTACGCCCGCTCCCTGCCGATCGTCCCCGTGCGGGCCCGCGGCCTGACCATCGAGGGCGCGGACGGCCGCCGATACCTGGACTGCCTGTCCGGCGCCGGGACCCTCGCCCTCGGCCACAACCACCCCGTAGTCCTGGAAGCGATCAGGAAGGTCCTCGACTCGGGCGCACCGCTCCACGTCCTCGACCTCGCCACCCCCCTCAAGGACGCCTTCACCTCGGAGCTGTTCGCCACCCTGCCGGGTGAACTCGCCGACGACGCCCGCATCCAGTTCTGCGGACCCGCCGGCACGGACGCCGTCGAAGCGGCCCTCAAACTCGTCCGCACCGCCACCGGCCGCGACGGACTCCTCGCCTTCACCGGCGCCTATCACGGCATGACGGCCGGAGCCCTCTCCGCCTCCGGCGGCGCGACCGACGTCCGTGTGACCCGGCTGCCCTACCCGCAGCACTACCGCTGCCCCTTCGGCGTCGGCGGCGACCGCGGCGCCGAACTCTCCGCCCGCTGGACCGAGAGCCTCCTCGACGACCCCAAGAGCGGTGTCACCACCCCCGCCGGAATGATCGTCGAGGCCGTCCAGGGCGAAGGTGGCGTCATCCCCGCCCCCGACGACTGGATGCGCCGGATGCGCCGGATCACCGCCGACCGCTCCGTCCCGCTCGTCGTCGACGAGGTCCAGACCGGCGTCGGACGCACCGGCGCCTTCTGGGCCGTCGAGCACAGCGGTGTCGTGCCCGACGTGATGGTCCTCTCCAAGGCCATCGGCGGCTCCCTCCCGCTCGCCGTCATCGTCTACAGGTCCGAGCTCGACGCCTGGGAACCGGGCGCCCACGCGGGCACGTTCCGCGGCAACCAGCTCGCCATGGCCGCCGGAACGGCCACCCTCGCGTACGTCCGCGAGAACAAGCTCGCCGAACGGGCCGGCATCCTCGGCGCCCGTATCCTCGGCCAACTCCAGGGCCTCGCCGCCGCCCACCCCTGCGTCGGCGACGTCCGAGGCCGGGGCCTGATGATCGGCGTCGAACTCGTCGACCCCGAAGCGGCCGGCCCGGACGACCCCGTCCCGCCCGCCGCCCCCGCCCTGGCCCTCGCCGTCCAGCAGGAGTGCCTCGCCCGCGGACTCATCGTCGAACTCGGCGGCCGCCACTCCGCGGTGGTCCGCCTCCTGCCCCCGCTCACCCTCACCGACGAGCAGGCCACCGCGGTCCTCGACCGCTTCGCCGACGCCCTGGCCGCGGCCGAACGGGCCCACACCCCCACGACGGGTGCCCCCCGGACCACCCCCGGACCGTCCCACTGACCCGGACCGCCCCCGGCCCCACCCCAAGGAAGCCCTGTGAACGCCACCCCCACCTCCCCGGCGACCGAGACCGCAGCGCCCCTCGCCGTCGAGGAACCCACCGTCCCGCGCCAGCACGCCGGACCGTACGACCCGCGGCCGATCCGCCCGGCCGCCGGAGCCACCGCGCCCGACCCCCTGGACGACCCCGACCCGCAGCGCGCCGCCGACGTCGCGACCATCGAGAACCTGCTCCGCTGCTGGATCCGGGAGAAGGACCTGCCCGCTCCCGACTCCACCACCCTGCGCGTCCCCCTCGACGCCAGCGGCACCGCCCTCCTCGTCCCCGTCCGCTACTGGTCGCCCACCGGCTGGCACCGCCTCGGCGCCCCCTCCCTCGAAGGCCTCCCGGCCTCCGCCCCCACCGCCGACGCCGTCACCGTTGCCGCACTGCTCAGCCGCGAGACCGGCCGCCCCGAGGGCACCGAACTCGTCGCCCGGGTCGCCGACTCCGCCCGGCGCACCGCCGACTTCCTCACCGAGCGCCGCCGCAGCCCCCACCCCCATCCGGGCGCCGACCTCTTCCTCGCCGCCGAACAGGCCCTGCTGCTCGGCCACCCCCTCCACCCCACCCCCAAGAGCCGCGAGGGACTCTCCGAGGCCGAGGCCCGCCTCTACTCACCCGAACTCCACGGCTCCTTCCCCCTTCACTGGATCGCCGTCGACCCCACCGTCCTGGCCTCCGACTCCGCCTGGACCGAGCAGGGCCGCCACGTCACCGCGGAGCAGCTCGCCGCCGGACTCGCCGAGGGGCTCACCCTCCCCGCCGGCACCGCCCCCCTGCCCCTGCACCCCTGGCAGGCCCGCGAGCTCCTGCACCGCCCCGACGTCCGTGAGCTCCTCGAAGCCGGCCTCCTCCACGACCTCGGCCCGCACGGCAGCCCCTGGCACCCCACCTCCTCCGTCCGCACGGTCCACCGCCCCGGCGCCCGCGCGATGCTCAAGCTCTCCCTCGGCCTGCGCATCACCAACTCCCGCCGCGAGAACCTCCGCAAGGAACTCCACCGCGGCGTCGAGGTCCACCGGCTCCTGCGCACCGGTCTCGTCGACGAGTGGCAGGCGGCCCACCCCGGCTTCGACATCGTCCGCGACCCCGCCTGGCTCGCCGTGGACACCCTCGACGGCACCACCGTCCCCGGACTCGACGTCATGATCCGCCACAACCCCTTCGGGCCCGGCGACGACGCCGTCTGCATCGCCTCCCTCACCACCCCCCGTCCCTGGCCCGGGACCGCCACCATGCGCTCCCGGCTCGGCGACGTCATCGGCCGACTCTCCACCCGCACCGGCCGCCCCACCACGGCCGTCGCCGCCGAGTGGTTCCTCCGCTACCTCGACCAGGTCGTCCGGCCCGTCCTCTGGCTCGACGGACACGCCGGCATCGCCCTGGAGGCCCACCAGCAGAACACCCTGGTGCTCCTGGACCCGGACGGCTGGCCCGTCGGCGGCCGCTACCGCGACAACCAGGGCTACTACTTCCGCGAGTCCCACCGCGGCGAGCTGGAGAGCCGACTCCCCGGCATCGGAGCCCACAGCGACACCTTCGTCTCCGACCAGGTCACCGACGAGCGCTTCGCCTACTACCTCGGCATCAACAACATCCTCGGTCTGATCGGCGCCTTCGGCGCCCAGCACCTCGCCGACGAGCGCGTTCTGCTCGCCGCCCTCCGCAGCTTCCTCACCTCCGCCACGAGCCTGGGCTCCCCTCTTCCGCACCGGCTCCTGGAGGCCGCGACCCTGCGCAGCAAGGCCAACCTCCTCACCCGTCTCCACGGCCTCGACGAGCTCGTCGGCCCGGTCGACACCCAGTCCGTGTACGTCACCGTCACCAACCCCCTCCGCACCTGAACCCCGCCGCCGGAGCGCCCACGCCCTGAGCGCACCGCCGAGAGGAGAGCGACACCGTGCCACCCACAAGACCCCCGGTAGACCCGCCCGGGGACGACACCCTCGACCTGAGGGTCGACGACCTCGTCGCCCTCCTCGCCGCCGGAGACCCGTCAGCCTCTCGCGGCGGCGGCCTCTCCGACGGAGACCTGCTCGACTCCGTCGCCGGCTGGGCCCCGACCACCACCCGCTTCGGCGCCTTCCGCCTCGTACCCGTACGCCTCGAACGTGACCTGCCGCTCCTCACCCGGTGGATGAACGACCCCGCCGTCGCCGCCTTCTGGGAGCTCGCCGGCCCCGAGACCGTGACCGCCGAGCACCTCCGCGCCCAGCTCCAGGGCGACGGCCGCAGTGTCCCCTGCCTCGGCGTGCTCGACGACGTGCCCATGAGCTACTTCGAGATCTACCGGGCCGACCTCGACCCGCTCGCCCGGCACTACCCGGCCCGCCCCCACGACACGGGCGTCCATCTCCTCGTCGGAGGCGTCACCGACCGTGGCCGGGGCGTCGGGACCGCCCTCCTGCACGCCGTCGCCGAGCTCGTCCTCGACCACCGCCCGCGATGCACCCGGGTCATCGCCGAACCCGACATCCGCAACACCCCCTCCGTCTCGGCCTTCCTCGGGGCCGGCTTCCGCTACGCGGCGGAAGTCGACCTCCCCGACAAACGAGCCGCGCTCATGATCCGCGACCGCACCCTGCGTCACGCTCTGTGAACAGCCCTCTGTCTTACATACACCGCTCGCCCCACAGCGGTTCCCACTCCGAGGAGTCCTCGTGTCGACGTCCCCTGCACCCCACGACTCCGCACAGCCCGCCACGACCCCCGCGACCGCTCCGGCCCCCGAGCTGCTCGCGCCCCCCGAGCTCACGCCCGCCGCCTGGACCCGGGCCTCCTCCCGCCTCCTCGCCAAGGCCATCTCCGAGTTCGCCTACGAGGAGATCGTCGAGCCCGTCCCGGCCGACGACGGCGAGCCCGACCTCCACACCCTCCGGCTCGACGACGGCACCGCACTCACCTTCCGCGCCCGCCGCGGCGCCTACGGAAGCTGGCGGGTCGCCCCCGACTCGATCACCCACGAGGGCCGGCCCATGACCGACCCCTTCGACTTCCTGGTCCGCGCCCGCAGCCTCCTCCGGCTCGACGGCGCCACCCTCGGCCACCTCATCCGCGAACTCTCCGCGACCCTCGCCGCCGACGCCCGCCTCGACGCCACGGCCCTCACCGCCGACCGACTCGCCGAGCTCTCCTACGCCGAACTCGAGGGCCACCAGACCGGCCACCCCTGGCTCGTCCTCAACAAGGGCCGCATCGGGTTCTCCGCCTCCGACGCCGCCCGCTGGGCCCCCGAGGCGCGCCGCGCCACCCGGCTGCCGTGGATCGCCGTCAGCAACCGCATCGCCGCCTACCGAGGCGTCGCCGGCCTCGAAACCCCCGACCGTCTCTACGCCGAGGAACTGGACCCCGAGGTCCACGCCGCCTTCCGCGCCGAACTCACCGCCCGCGGCCACCAACCCGACGGCTACCTCCTGCTGCCCGTCCACCCCTGGCAGTGGGACGAGGTCCTGCTCCCGCTCTACGCCCCGGCCGTCGCCGCCGGCACCGTCGTCCCGCTCTCCGCCGACGGCGACCTCCGCCTGCCGCAGCAGTCCGTCCGTACGTTCCTCAACACCAGCCGCCCCGACCGGCACACCGTCAAACTCCCGCTCTCGGTGCTCAACACCCTGGTCTGGCGCGGACTGCCCACCGAACGTACCGTCGCCGCCCCCGCCGTGACCGCCTGGGTCCAGGGGCTCCGCGACGGCGACGCGTTCCTGCGGGACGAGTGCGGCGTGATCCTCCTCGGCGAGGTCGCGTCCGTCACCGTCGAGCACCCCCTCTACGACCGGCTGCCCGAAGTCCCTTACCAGTACAAGGAACTCCTCGGCGCGATCTGGCGCGAACCGCTCCGGCTGCCCCCCGGCGAGCGCGCCCGGACCCTCGCCTCGCTGCTCCACACCGACCCGGACGGCCGCGCATTCGTCGCGGAGCTCGTCGAGCGGTCCGGACTCGCGCCCGCCGTCTGGCTCCAGCAGCTCTTCGGCGCCCTGCTGCCCCCGCTGCTGCACTTCCTCTACCGGTACGGCACCGTCTTCTCGCCGCACGGCGAGAACGCGATCGTCGTCTGCGACGGCGACGACGTCCCCGTACGTCTGGCGATCAAGGACTTCGTCGACGACGTGAACATCAGCGCCCAGCCGCTCCCCGAACATGACACGATGCCGGACGACGTCCGCTCGGTGCTGCTCACCGAGGAACCCGACTTCCTCACCCAGTTCATCCATTCGGGGCTCTTCGTCGGCGTCTTCCGCTATCTGGCGCCGCTCTGCGAGGAACAACTCGGAGTCCCAGAGACGGAATTCTGGTCCCTCGTCCGCGCGGAGATCCTGCGCCACCAGGCCCGCTTCCCCGAGCTGAAGGAACGGTTCGAGCTCTTCGACCTCCTCACGCCCCGGATCGAGCGGCTCTGCCTCAATCGCAACCGTCTGCACCTGGACGGCTACCGCGACCGCCCCGAGCGCCCGCACGCGGCCGTCCACGGGACCGTCCCCAACCCGCTCGCGTGAGGCGCGCGCGTGTCCGGGCTGTCAGTGCCGCCCCGTAGGCTGGAAGCGCTATGACGAAGCCATCCCTCCCCGACCTCCTCCACGCCGCCGTCTCCGCCGTCGGCGGCACGGAGCGCCCCGGCCAGGTCGCCATGGCCGAGGCCGTGGCCGAGGCCATCGACGACAACTCCCACCTCCTCGTCCAGGCAGGCACCGGCACGGGCAAGTCGCTCGGCTATCTCGTGCCGGCGCTGGCCCAGGGGGAGCGGGTCGTGGTCGCCACCGCGACCCTGGCGCTCCAGCGCCAGCTCGTCGAGCGCGATCTCCCGCGGACGGTCGACGCGCTGCATCCGCAGCTGCGCCGCCGCCCGCAGTTCGCCATGCTCAAGGGCCGGTCGAACTACCTCTGCCTCCACCGGCTCCACGAAGGCGTCCCGCAGGACGAGGAGGACGGCCTCTTCGACCCCTTCGAGGCGGCCGCGCCCACCAGCAAGCTGGGACAGGACCTGCTGCGCCTGCGCGACTGGTCCGACGAGACGGAGACCGGCGACCGGGACGACCTGACCCCCGGCGTCTCCGACAAGGCCTGGGCCCACGTCTCGGTCTCCTCCCGGGAGTGCCTGGGCGCGAGCAAGTGCGCGTACGGCGCGGAGTGCTTCGCCGAAGCGGCCCGTGAGCGCGCGAAGCTCGCCGACGTCGTCGTCACCAACCACGCGCTGCTCGCCATCGACGCCATCGAGGGCGCCCCGGTGCTCCCGCAGCACGAGGTGCTGATCGTCGACGAGGCCCATGAGCTGGTCTCCCGGGTCACCGGCGTCGCCACCGGCGAGCTCACGCCCGGCCAGGTCAACCGTGCCGTGCGTCGTTCCGCGAAGCTGGTCGACGAGAAGGTCGCCGACCAGCTGCAGACCGCCGCCGAGGGCTTCGAGCGCGTCATGGAGCTCGCCCTGCCGGGCCGCCTGGAGACGATCCCGGAGGACCTCGCCTACGCGCTGATGGCCCTGCGCGACGCGGCCCGCGCCGTGATCACGGCCCTGGGTTCCACCCGGGACCGGTCCGTGCAGGACGAGGACGCCGTCCGTAAGCAGGCCATGGCCTCCGTGGAGACCGTGCACGGGGTCGCGGAGCGGATCACCCAGGGCTCGGAGTGGGACGTCGTCTGGTACGAGCGGCACGACCGTTTCGGCGCCTCGCTGCGGGTGGCTCCGCTCTCGGTCTCGGGCCTGCTGCGGGAGAAGCTCTTCACGGAGCGCTCCGTGGTGCTGGCCTCGGCCACCCTCAAGCTCGGCGGCGACTTCAACGGGGTCGGGGCCTCGCTCGGCCTCGCGCCCGAGGGCACGACGGGGGACGACCTGCCCGTCTGGAAGGGCCTCGACGTCGGGTCCCCGTTCGACTACCCGAAGCAGGGCATCCTGTACGTCGCCAAGCACCTGTCCCGCCCCGCGCGGGACGGTGAGCGGGGCGACATGCTCGACGAGCTCGCCGAGCTGATGGAGGCGGCCGGCGGTCGCACGCTGGGCCTGTTCTCCTCGATGCGGGCGGCTCAGCAGGCGGCGGAGGAGCTGCGGGTCAGGAACCCGGAGCTGCCGATCCTGCTCCAGGGCGAGGACACCCTCGGTGAGCTGATCAAGAACTTCGCGGCCGACCCGAAGACCTGCCTCTTCGGCACGCTCTCGCTCTGGCAGGGCGTGGACGTCCCCGGTGCCAGCTGCCAGCTGGTGGTCATGGACAAGATCCCGTTCCCGCGACCGGACGACCCGCTGATGAGCGCGCGGCAGAAGGCGGTCGAGGAGGCCGGCGGAAACGGCTTCATGGCGGTCGCGGCCACGCACGCGGCGCTGCTGATGGCCCAGGGCGCCGGTCGGCTCGTGCGGGCGACGGGCGACCGGGGTGTCGTCGCGGTGCTCGACCCCCGGCTGGCCACGGCCCGGTACGGCAGCTACCTCAAGGCCTCGCTGCCCGACTTCTGGTACACCACGGACCGTAACCAGGTGCGGAAGTCCCTGGCGGCGATCGACGCGGCGTCGAAGGCGGCGGCGAGCGACTGACCCCCTGCCGTGCGCCTCGACGCACGGCAGGGCCCCGGGACCGGCGCAGTGGGTCCCGGGGCCGGTCAGAGCCGGCGAGGAGTGTCACACCCGCCGGAGCACCGCCACGACCTTGCCGAGGATGGTGGCCTCGTCGCCGGGGATCGGCTGGTAGGCCGCGTTGTGCGGGAGGAGCCAGACGTGCCCGTCCTCGCGCTTGAAGCGCTTGACCGTGGCCTCGCCGTCGAGCATGGCGGCGACGATGTCGCCGTTCTCCGCGACGGGCTGGCGGCGGACGGTGACCCAGTCGCCGTCACAGATGGCGGCCTCGATCATCGAGTCGCCGACGACCTTCAGGACGAACAGCTCGCCGTCGCCGACCAGCTGCCGGGGGAGCGGGAAGACGTCCTCGACGGACTCCTCGGCCAGGATGGGGCCACCGGCCGCGATCCTGCCGACCAGGGGGACGTACGACGCGGCGGGCTTGCCCGTGGTGTCCGTCGGCTGGGTGCTCGGCTGGTCCGAGCCGCGCACCTCGTACGCCCGGGGGCGGTGCGGGTCACGACGGAGGAAGCCCTTGCGCTCCAGCGCCATGAGCTGGTGAGCCACCGACGACGTGCTGGACAGCCCCACGGCCTGGCCGATCTCGCGCATCGACGGCGGGTAGCCGCGTCGCTGGACCGAATCCCGGATGACCTCGATGACCCGGCGCTGCCGGTCGGTGAGGCCGGAGCTGTCGGCCCTGATGCCTGGAGGTCGCCCGGGAAGGGCGCGGGCGGGTCGCCCGGGCTCCTCGCCGTTCATGGCTGTGTCATTCATGGCATGCACCGGCTCGAGTCGGCCCTGGGAGCGGTCCTGGGCGGTGATGGTGGCACTGTCTGCGGTGGTGGTCACGTCGTCGGCCCCTCTCGAATTTGTCTCCCTGGCTGGCACAACGGTAGTGGCTTTCGAAAGGTTGCGCCAAACACACGTTCGAGTGAAAATTCGCAGATCGCCTTACGCGTGTACGTGTGGGGGTGTATGAGTACCGTCACTCCGGAGCACCCCGCGAACCCAATTCGGTCATTACGGTAGCCTTCGCGGCTGGGTCGCGGACATCCGGTGTGCCTTCCCAGTGTCGCACCCGGGGGCGGAATCGCGGGAGCTTGCGGCCCGCGACACGCGCAGGGGGCGGAATCGCCCTTAACCCAAGATCTAGTGGTTGTATGACACCGACCGCCCAGGGGTAGTGGTCCCCGGTCTGCCGGGGAGGCTCGCATCGCCTATGCTGGAGGTCGCTTCGCAGGGCCTTGACGGGTCGGGCGAAGCTCATCAGTCGTGCCGTGAGGGAGGGTCGGAAGCCATGCACTGCCCCTTCTGCAGGCACCCCGACAGCCGTGTCGTCGACAGTCGCACCACCGATGACGGGACGTCGATCCGACGCCGTCGCCAGTGTCCCGATTGCTCCCGCCGTTTCACCACGGTGGAGACGTGTTCGCTCATGGTGGTGAAGCGGTCCGGTGTCACCGAGCCCTTCAGCCGTACCAAGGTCATCTCCGGCGTCCGCAAGGCGTGCCAGGGGCGACCGGTCACCGAGGACGCCCTCGCCAAGCTCGGCCAGCGGGTCGAGGAGGCGGTGCGCGCCACCGGGAGCGCCGAGCTGACCACCCATGACGTGGGTCTGGCCATCCTCGGCCCCTTGCAGGAGCTCGACCTCGTCGCGTACCTGCGCTTCGCGTCCGTGTACAAGGCCTTCGACAGCCTCGAAGACTTCGAGACCGCCATCGTGGAGCTCCGCGAGCGGTCTCTCGCTGAGAACCGCGGGACCGGTGCGACCCCTGAGGTCCCCGTTCCCGCCACCGCCGCCGACTGATCGGCGGTCCGGGTCGACCACGGCCCGGCGATCGGCCGCCGAGCGGCCCGACAGACGTGCCCCGGGTGACCTGTTTCCGGTCCTCGTGGCAGCAGTACCGAAAGACGTACAGAAGACGGCGCCCTGGGACTTTCTGGGTGCCAAAGTGTGTTTTGCCCGTATATGGGAGGCGGCATGACAGAGACGGCGAGCGGTCCGGCACGTGGTTCCCGCGTCAAGGGAGCCAAGTCGGCGAGCAAGGGCCTGCGTATCGAGCGCATCCACACCACCCCCGGCGTGCATCCGTACGACGAGGTGGCCTGGGAGCGTCGTGACGTCGTCATGACCAACTGGCGCGACGGCTCGATCAACTTCGAGCAGCGTGGCGTCGAGTTCCCCGACTTCTGGTCGGTGAACGCGGTCAACATCGTCACCAGCAAGTACTTCCGCGGGGCGGTCGGTACCCCGCAGCGCGAGACCGGTCTCAAGCAGCTCATCGACCGGATCGTGAAGACCTACACGAAGGCCGGCGAGGACCACGGCTACTTCGCGTCCCCCGCCGACGCCGAGATCTTCGAGCACGAGCTGGCGTACGCCCTCCTGCACCAGATCTTCAGCTTCAACTCGCCGGTCTGGTTCAACGTCGGCACCCCGCAGCCCCAGCAGGTCTCCGCCTGCTTCATCCTGTCCGTCGACGACTCCATGGAGTCGATCCTCGACTGGTACAAGGAAGAGGGCATGATCTTCAAGGGCGGCTCCGGCGCCGGCCTGAACCTCTCCCGCATCCGCTCCTCCAAGGAGCTGCTCTCCTCCGGCGGCAACGCCTCCGGTCCGGTCTCCTTCATGCGCGGTGCCGACGCCTCCGCGGGAACGATCAAGTCGGGCGGCGCGACCCGTCGCGCGGCCAAGATGGTCATCCTCGACGTCGACCACCCCGACATCGAGAACTTCATCGAGACCAAGGTCAAGGAGGAGGAGAAGATCCGCGCCCTCCGTGACGCGGGCTTCGACATGGACCTGGGCGGCGACGACATCACGTCCGTCCAGTACCAGAACGCCAACAACTCCGTCCGTGTGAACGACACGTTCATGAAGGCCGTCGAGTCCGGTGGCACCTTCGGCCTCACCTCCCGTATGACGGGCGAGGTCATCGAGGAGGTCGACGCCAAGTCGCTCTTCCGCAAGATGGCCGAGGCCGCCTGGGCCTGCGCCGACCCGGGCATCCAGTACGACGACACGATCAACCACTGGCACACCTGCCCCGAGTCCGGCCGCATCAACGGCTCGAACCCGTGCAGCGAGTACATGCACCTGGACAACACGTCCTGTAACCTCGCCTCGCTGAACCTCATGAAGTTCCTCAAGGACGACGGCAAGGGCAGCCAGTCCTTCGACGTCGAGCGCTTCGCCAAGGTCGTCGAGCTCGTCATCACCGCGATGGACATCTCCATCTGCTTCGCCGACTTCCCCACGGAGAAGATCGGCGAGAACACCCGCGCCTACCGCCAGCTCGGCATCGGCTACGCCAACCTCGGCGCCCTGCTGATGGCGACCGGCCACGCGTACGACTCCGACGGCGGCCGCGCCCTCGCCGGTGCCATCTCCTCCCTGATGACCGGCACCTCGTACAAGCGCTCCGCCGAGCTCGCCTCGGTCGTCGGCGCCTACGACGGCTACGCCCGCAACGCCGAGCCGCACCAGCGGGTCATGCAGCAGCACGCCGACGAGAACACCAAGGCCGTCCGCTTCGACGACCTCGACTCGCCGATCTGGGCCGCCGCCACGGAGGCCTGGCAGGACGTGATCCGCCTCGGCGCCAAGAACGGCTTCCGCAACGCCCAGGCCTCGGTCATCGCCCCGACCGGCACCATCGGTCTCGCGATGTCCTGCGACACCACCGGCCTCGAGCCCGACCTCGCCCTGGTCAAGTTCAAGAAGCTGGTCGGCGGCGGCTCGATGCAGATCGTCAACGGCACCGTCCCGCAGGCCCTGCGCCGCCTGGGTTACCAGGAGGAGCAGATCGAGGCGATCGTCGCCCACATCGCCGAGCACGGCAACGTGATCGACGCCCCCGGCCTGAAGACCGAGCACTATGAGGTCTTCGACTGCGCCATGGGCGAGCGCTCCATCTCCGCGATGGGCCACGTCCGCATGATGGCCGCCATCCAGCCGTGGATCTCGGGCGCCCTCTCCAAGACCGTGAACCTGCCGGAGACGGCCACGGTCGAGGACGTCGAGGAGGTCTACTTCGAGGCCTGGAAGATGGGCGTCAAGGCGCTCGCGATCTACCGCGACAACTGCAAGGTCGGCCAGCCCCTCTCCGCCAAGAAGAAGGAGGAGGAGAAGGTCGAGGTCACCGCGAAGTCCGAGGCGACGATCCGCGAGGCCGTCGAGAAGGTCGTCGAGTACCGTCCGGTCCGCAAGCGTCTTCCCAAGGGCCGCCCGGGGATCACCACCTCCTTCACCGTGGGTGGCGCCGAGGGTTACATGACCGCCAACTCCTACCCGGACGACGGTCTCGGCGAGGTCTTCCTGAAGATGTCCAAGCAGGGCTCGACCCTCGCCGGCATGATGGACGCCTTCTCCATCGCCGTCTCCGTCGGTCTGCAGTACGGCGTGCCGCTGGAGACCTACGTCTCGAAGTTCACCAACATGCGCTTCGAGCCGGCCGGTATGACGGACGACCCGGACGTGCGGATGGCGCAGTCGATCGTCGACTACATCTTCCGCCGCCTGGCGCTCGACTTCCTGCCCTTCGAGACCCGCTCCGCCCTCGGCATCCACTCCGCCGAGGAGCGTCAGCGCCACCTCGACACCGGCTCGTACGAGCAGGCCGAGGACGAAGAGGTCGACGTCGAGGCGCTGGCCCAGTCCGCGCCCCGCGCCCAGGAGCTGAAGGCCGTCGCGGCCCCGGTCCCGGCCCCCCAGGCCGAGGTCCCGGCCCCGAAGCAGGCGCACACCTCGGCGGAGCTCGTCGAGATGCAGCTCGGCATCAGCGCCGACGCCCCGCTCTGCTTCTCCTGCGGTACGAAGATGCAGCGCGCCGGTTCCTGCTACATCTGCGAGGGCTGCGGCTCCACCAGCGGCTGCAGCTGACAACGAGCGCGTCCGGTGCGGCAGTGAACGTCCGCTGCCGCCCGGGGCGCTGAGCCACGCGTGAGAGAGGGTGTCGACCACTGGTCGGCGCCCTCTTTCGCGCGCTCGTCAGACCGACAGGGACTCGTCAGACAGGCAGGCGCTCGTCAGACCGGCAGGGAACCGAGGACCGTCGCGAAGGAGCCGGGGTCGGCGTCGAACCCACGGCTGATCGCGCGGTACGACCAGCCGCCCGCGCCGTCCCGGGTGAACTCCACGACCGTCGCCGACAGGGCGCCCGGCACGTCCGTGAAGTCGTGCGTCAGGAGGTCGGTGTACCCCTCGCGGACCCGTATGCCGGTGTGCGCTATGTCGCCGAAGGTCAGCCTGCCGCCGCCCTGCTGGATGGTCACGCCCACCACCACGCGCGCGTAGCGGGGTGCCAGCCGGTCCAGCTCCAGCGTCATCGCCTCGTCGTAGCCGAAGCCCTGGCCCGTCCGGCTGTCACGGTGGAGCGTGATCGTGCCGTCGGGGGACCGACTGCCGAAGTGCACGAGATGGACCGGGGACCCGTGCGGGTCGTCGGCCGCGAAGACACCGGCGATGATGTCCAGGTCGTGGGCCGGCCCACCCGTCGGCGCAGGATCCCACCTGAGCGTCACCTCGACCTTCTCCACGCCCTTGTTGAGTCCGCTCACGGTGCATCCCCTCTCCACGTACGCCCCCGCGCACGCCTCGCCTCGACCGTCGCCCCGTCCCGCTCGAAAGCCCGTGGTTGCGGGGAGATTGCTCATGGTGTCATGGGGCTACGACAGTGGACCCGACGGTTGAGGGGGAGAGCGGATTGTGGAGTGGTGACGAGCTGGATCTCGACGCATATCTGGCTCGAATCGGCTACGACATCGGACGGGACGGGGAACTCACCACCGACCTGCGGACGTTGAGAGCAGTACATCGGGCGCACGTCCGGTCCATTCCGTTCGAGAACCTCGACGTGGCCCTCGGCCGGCAGATCCCCCTGGACCTGAAGAGCCTTCAGGCCAAGCTCGTCCGCCGCCGCCGGGGCGGCTACTGCTACGAACAGAACTCGCTCCTCGCGGCGGCACTGGAGCGGATCGGCTTCCCGGTGGCCGGACGCGGGGCCCGCAACCGCACACGGGGCGCGACGCTGCTGCCCGTCACCCACGCGCTGCTGGTCGTCGAGGCGGAGGGGGAACAGTGGCTCGCCGACGCGGGGTTCGGATGGCAGGGGCCGTTGGAGCCGGTTCCCCTGCGGGACGGCGCGCGCGTGGAGCAGGGCGGCTGGACGTTCGGCGCCGAGACCGAGGACGAGGGCATCCGTGTCCTGCGTTCCCTGCGCCCACAGGGCTGGGCCGACCTGTACGCGTTCTCCCCGCAGACCTTGTACCCGGGTGACTTCACTGTCATGAACCACTTCAGCTCCAGTCATCCGGCGTCGCGCTTTCTCGGCCAGGTCGTGGCACAGCGGCCCGGGGTCGGGGTGCGGAGCGCGCTGGTGCGCGAGACGCTGACGACCGTGCGGGCGGACGGGGTCACCGAGGAACGGGTGGTCTCCGTCGACGAGTTGGCGGCGACGCTGGAGGCGGACTTCGGCATCGAGATCGACGACGAGGAGCGCGCGGGACTTGAGCGCCTGCACCCGGTGGGAGTCTGACGCGCACTGCCGGGGCGCCCCTCGGGCCCGTACGATGGCGCGGTGCTGGTCAAGTGGATTCGCTGCACCGTCATGGACCGTCGAGGGTTCGAGCGGGGACAGCGGAAATGGGCGGGGCTGCTCGGTGAGCCGGGATTCCGGGGCCAGGGCGGTGGGTGGAGCCGGGCTCGGCCGGACGTCGCCCACATCTTCGCGTTCTGGGAGAGCCGGGCGTTCTACGACTCGTTCATGGCGCGGTCGCACGATCGTCTGGCGGCCTCGCAGGTGGGTACGTACAAGGACATCCAGGTCAAGCTGTTCGACCACCGCTTCGACGTGAAGACGGGGTTCGAGCCGAAGTTCGGTGACGCGGATGTGGCGCGGGTGGCGCACTGCCGCGTCCACGAGGACCGTGCCGAGCACTTCGCGCTCATGCAGGAGAAGGTGTGGAACCCGGCGATGGCCGGGTCCCCCGGCATGCTGCGGGGCCTCTTCGGCGAGGCGCCGGGCAGCGAGTTCCTGGTGCTGTCGATGTGGCGGTCCGCCGCGGAGCACGGCAAGTACCGGGTGGAGCGCGTCGAGCGGCTCGGTCTGCGCGCCAGGACGGATGCCGACGTGGTGGCGCTGACCGGCGACGTGGTGCAGCTCGACGCGGCCTGGACGGTCTGAGGGCGTACGGGTTCCACCGGAGCGGTACGCCGGGACCTACGCCGGATGGGGTCCGGGCGCCCCCTCGGCCGAGCCTGTCCGGGGGAGTCGATCTAGGGTCGGGGTATGGCACGACCGCGGCGCATCGTTCTCGTACGGCACGGAGAGTCCGAGGGCAATGCCGATGACACGGTGTACGAGCGCGAGCCCGATCACGCCCTCCGGCTCACCGAGACCGGGTGGCGGCAGGCGGAGGAGACGGGGGAGCGGCTGCGGGACCTGTTCGGTGACGAACAGGTCAGCGTCTACGTGTCGCCGTACCGCCGCACCCATGAGACCCTCCGGGCCTTCCGGCTGCCCCGGGAGCAGATGAGGGTGCGGGAGGAGCCGCGGCTGCGGGAGCAGGACTGGGGCAACTGGCAGGAGCGGGAGGACGTGCGCCTGCAGAGGGCCTACCGGGACGCGTACGGGCACTTCTTCTACCGCTTCGCGCAGGGTGAGTCGGGAGCGGACGTCTACGACCGGGTCGGGGCCTTCCTGGAGAGCCTCTACCGCAGCTTCGAGGCCCCCGACCACCCGCCGAACGTCCTCCTCGTCACCCACGGACTGACCATGCGGCTGTTCTGCATGCGCTGGTTCCACTGGACGGTCGCGGACTTCGAGTCCCTGTCGAACCCCGGAAACGCCGAGACCCGCACGCTCCTGCTCGACGAGGGCGGGAGATACCGGCTGGACAGGCCGTTCGAACGCTGGCGTACCCCGGAACCGTACGGGCACACCGGATAGAGTGGCTGAGCGATGACCGCTGACTCCTCACTCGACCGGCGCTTCGACCGCGCCCTGGCCAGCCTGCGCGGGCTGTCCGTGGGAGACGCCCTGGGCTCCCAGTTCTTCGTACCCGCCCACTACCCCCTGCTGAAGCGGCGCGAGCTGCCGCCCGGCCCCTGGCAGTGGACCGACGACACCGAGATGGCCTGTTCCGTCCTCGCTGTCCTCGTCGGCCATGACCGCATCGACCAGGACGCCCTCGCCCTGTCCTTCGCGCACCACCACGACTTCGACCGCGGCTACGGTCCGGCGGTCAATCGGATGCTCCGGCTCGTCAGGGAGGGCGGAGACTGGCGGGAACTCTCCGCCGCGCTCTTCAACGGGCAGGGCTCCTGGGGCAACGGCGCCGCGATGCGGATCGCCCCGCTCGGTGCCTGGTACGCGGACGACCCGGAGCAGGCGACGCACCAGGCCGAGATCTCCGCGTACACGACACACCAGCACCGCGAGGCCGTGGTGGGTGCGATGGCCGTGGCCGCGGCCGCGGCCATCGCCGCCGACCCCGCCGGACCGCCCACGCCCGAGGCGCTGCTGGACGGGGTCGTCGCCCTGGTGCCGCGCAGCGCGGTGGGGGCGGGCCTGCGCCGGGCGCGCGACATGCTCGACTACGGGGACGCGGGCACGGTCGCCGCGGTGCTCGGCAGCGGCCGGCGGACCAGCGCGCACGACACGGTGCCGTTCGCCCTCTGGTCGGCGGCGCGGGCTCTGGGCGACTTCGAGCGGATGTTCTGGACGACGGCGCAGGTCGGCGGCGACGTCGACACCACCTGCGCCATCGCCGGAGGCGTCGTGGCCTCCGCGGCGCACGGCTCGCCGCCGGCCGAGTGGCTGCGTCAGACCGAGGAGCTTCCGGGGTGGGTCCCGAACGGGACGTCTGCCTGAAGTGGGTGATGTCCCCCGGGCCCGTGGCAGCGGGACCGGGGGACATCGGCGTACTCGGGGGCGTACGGACGTACTCGGGGGCGTACGGACGTAGCCGGGGGCGTACGGACGTACTCGGGGCGTATATCGGTTCGCCCAGGCGCTTACCCCCCGCTCAGGCCGCCGGGCCGGCCGCCTCCGCCCGGCCGCTCAGCGCCTCCAGGTCGCTCTTGCGGACCCGGATCACCAGGACCGCGGTGAGCAGCGCGATCAGCACCATCCCGACAGCTGCGGTGAAGGCCGAGGCGATGCCCGAGGTCAGCACCTCGTGGCCCCAGGGCGCCGGCAGCTCGTGCGTCTTCGCGAACTCCGCCTGCTGCTCCGGCGTCGCGGTCGCGAGGAAGCCAGGCGCCTGCTTCTCGCCCTCCTCGCGGCTCGCCGTGCCGAAGACCGTGACCAGGATGGAGAGGCCGAGCGAACCGCCGACCTGCTGGGTGGCGTTGAGCAGACCCGACGCGGCGCCCGCCTCGTGCTGGGCCACCCCGGAGACGGCCGTGAGCGTGAGCGTCACGAAGTTGAGACCCATGCCGAAACCGAACAGGAGCATCGGGCCGAGGACGGCGCCGGCGTAGGTGCTGTCCGAGCTGATGAACGTCAGCCAGAAGAGGCCGATCCCGGTGAACGCCGAGCCGCCCACCATGAACGGCTTCGGGCCGAGGACCGGCAGCAGCCGCTGTGCGAGCCCCGCGCCCGTGACGATCGCGACCGTCACCGGCAGGAAGGCGAGACCGGACTGGATCGGGCTGTACCCGAGGACGTCCTGGACCCACAGGACGATGAAGAAGAACATGCCGAACATGGCGGCCGAGAGGCTGAGCATGATGACGTACGTGCCCGAGCGGTTGCGCTCGGCGAACATCCTCAGAGGGGTGATCGGTTCCTTGGCCCGCGACTCCACCAGGCCGAAGGCCACGAGCAGGACCACCGCCGCGACGAACGAGCCGACGGTCAGCGAGTCCTTCCAGCCCTTCTCGGACGCGCTGATGAACCCGTAGACCAGCGCCGCCATGCCCAGCGTCGACGTCATGGCGCCCGCGATGTCGAAACGGCCGGGGTGACGCTCGGACTCCGCGATGTAGCGCGGGGCGAGGAAGGCGATGAGCAGGCCGATCGGGACGTTGACGAAGAGGACCCAGCGCCAGTCGAGCCACTCGGTGAGCATGCCGCCCGCGAGCAGTCCGATCGCGCCACCGCCGGCGGACACGGCGGCGAACACGCCGAACGCGCGGTTGCGCTCCGGGCCTTCGGGGAACGTCGTGGTGATCAGCGCGAGCGAGGTCGGCGAGGCGATGGCGCCGCCGACGCCCTGGAGGGCGCGCGCGGCGAGCAGCTGCCAGGGCTCCTGGGCGAAACCGCCGAGCAGCGAGGCGAAGGTGAAGACGAGGATGCCGGCCATGAACACCCGGCGGCGCCCCAGGATGTCTCCCGCTCGGCCGCCGAGGAGCAGCAGCCCGCCGAAGGTGAGCGTGTAGGCGCTGAGCACCCACGAGAGGTCGGTGGTGGAGAAGGAGAGCGCGTCCTGGATGTGCGGCAGCGCGATGTTCACGATGGTGGCGTCGAGTACGACCATCAGTTGGCAGGCGGCGATGACGGCCAGGGCGATGCCCGGCCGGCCTCCGGCGCGAGCGGGGCCGGTCCTCGTCTGTGTGTCCACCGGAGAAGTTGTCACTATGGATCCCCCACGGAAGAATTAGTGAACGCACCCGTTCACTGTGCTCCACGGTAGTGAGTCCCCCACAGTGAACGCAACCGTTCACTGTGCGCTGCCGCCGCCCCGACCCGTCACTGCCTTGCCCCTCGATCCGCCCCGATCGACTCGCTCAACGGAGAGATCCTGATGGTTACTTCGCGCTCCACGGCCGCCGCCCGGCCGGAGGGGGCGTCTCTGCGACGCCGCGGCCCCGTACTGGAACGGGCCATTCTGGAGGCCACGCTCGAGCAGCTGGGCAGCGTCGGCTGGAACGGTCTGACGATGGAGGGTGTCGCGGTCGGCGCGCAGACGGGCAAAGCCGCGGTGTACCGGCGCTGGCCGTCGAAGGAAGACCTCGTCGCGGACGCCCTCCAGGCCGGGCTGCCGACGCTCGACGAGGCGCCGGACAGCGGAAGTGTCCGCGAGGACCTGTACGCGCTGTGCCTCAGGGTGCGGGACGTGATGTTCTCCAAGCCCGGCCACGCCCTGCGTGCGGTCCTTCACGAATGCGACGCGGACTCCGCCGAGAGGTTCCACGAACTGATCGTCACGGGGGTGACCGAGCCCTCGAAAAGGCTCTTCCGCGACGTACTGCGACGCGGAATCGCGCGCGGTGACGTGCGGGCCGACGCGATCGACGACTTGGTGCTCGACGTGGTTCCCGCCATGATGATGTACCGCTCCAAGGTGTGCGGGAGCGAATGGCCCGACCCTGAGATCGCCGACATGATCGACCGGGTCATGGTCCCGCTGCTCCGGGTCGGGGCGACCTGAGGGGAATCCGGGTATCGCGAGCGGCACCGAGCGGCGTAACCTGGCTGGCGCCATGCCGTACGAACCTCCCACTCACACTGTCGAGCGATCGCTCCGAGCGACCACCGGCGCCAGGATCGTCGCCGGAGTCGACGAGGTCGGGCGCGGGGCGTGGGCCGGTCCCGTCACGGTGTGCGCGGCCGTCACCGGACTGCGCAGGCCGCCCGACGGACTCACCGACTCCAAGCTGCTCACCCCCAAGCGCCGCACTACGCTGGCCGCGGAGCTGGAGCGATGGGTCACGGCGTACGCCCTCGGCGACGCCTCCCCGCAGGAGATCGACGAACTCGGGATGACCGCGGCGCTCCGGCTCGCGGCGGTCCGGGCCCTCGAAGGGCTTCCCGTCCGGCCGGACGCCGTGATCCTCGACGGCAAGCACGACTACCTCGGCAGCCCCTGGCGGGTCCGTACGGTGATCAAGGGCGACCAGTCCTGCGTCGCCGTCGCCGCCGCCTCCGTCATCGCCAAGGTCCGGCGGGACACCGTCATGGCCGAGCTCGAGACCGGGGCCGAGGCCTGTGCCGCGTTCGGGTTCGCGGCGAACGCGGGCTACCCTTCGCCGGTCCACAAGGCCGCGCTGGAGGAGCTGGGGCCCACCTCGTACCACCGCCTCTCCTGGTCGTACCTGGACGCGCTGCCGCAATGGCGCCACCTCAAAAAGGTCCGCCTCTCCGCGGAGGCGGCCGCGCTGGAAAGCGGGGGCCAACTCGGCTTCGACTTCTGAACTTCCGGCTGCCGAGCCCTCTTCGAGGGTCGCCCGAGCAGCCGGGGCGCACCTGTGCGCCCACCCGCCGATGCCCCGCGCAGCGGCGTTTGATAGACATCCACCCATGCCTCTCACCCCCGAGGAGCCTCAGATTCACGAGAGCGCCCAGGGTCCCCGCGCCACCGCGGCCGCCGGCCGTCCCGCGTCGACCCCCCGTCCCGTACCCGGCCCGCGTTCCGCGGCCTCCCCGCGTCCCGGGCGTCCGGTCCCCGGCCCGGCTAAGCCCGCGCCGCCGGTCCCGAGCCCGCACCCCGGTGCCGGGCAGTCCCCGGCCGCCAGCCAGGAGAATCGTTCCGACCAGCGGTCCGCTCCGCAGCTCCAGGTGATCCCGGCCTCGACCGAGGGTGCGCTGGACGCCGCCGAGGAGGCCCTGGACCTGCTCCTGGAGAGCGGTCGGGCGCCCGGCGACGTCCTGGTGCTGACCACCGGCGACCAGCACCCGTGGGCGGCGCACGAGCTGTCCTTCGGCGAGGCCGCCTACTGGTCTCAGCAGGACACTGGCGACGACGTGTTCTTCGCGGACGCGGCCGCCGCCGAGCGGGCCACCGTCCGCCCCGTGGTGATCGTCGCTGTCAACGGCGGCGGCGATGAGGCCGCTGTCAGGGCCCTGCCGTTGGCGATGACCCGCGCGGGTGCGCTGCTGATCGTCTGCGGCGATCCGGCGCGCGTCACGGCGCTCGTCGGCGCCGGCGTCTGACCGGAGTGCCACACCCCGCCCGCTGACTGATCGCCCCTCCCGCCGGACCGACTAACGGGCTCGGCGGGAGAGCGTCTTTCCGGGGCGTCGTTCGGGTGGCCGTCGGCGCGCGGCCGTGAGGCGGTTGGTGGTCAGTGGGTGGCCGTCAGCCGGCGGGCGTCAAGGGCGGTCGTGACCTGCCGCCGTCGGCGTGCGCTCGTCCGTCAGCGCGCGGCGGCCCTGCGCAGGGGTTCGGACGCGCCGCTCGCCGTTCTCGGTGTGAGCCGGACCGGTTCGGCCGCCTCGCTGCCGATCGGGACCGGATGCGAGTCGGAGCTCGGCCGGCGGCCTCCACGGCCCTCTCCGAGCACCTGCCAGCCCTCTCGGGTCAGCGTGATGTACGCGCCGCAACGGAGTCCGTGCAGTGTGCAGGCGTCCCGGAGCCCCCACATCCAGGCTCCGTCCTCCTCCGTCCAGCGCTCGTCGCCCTCGCGGCAGTACAGCAGGACCGCGGTCCGTACGGGGGCGCGGCGCCGGAGGTCGTGCGGCAGGACCCGACGCAGGTGCGCGAGGAGCACGTTCCGGAAGTCCCAGCCGTCCGCCGGTGTGGGGCGGCGGACGAACGAGGCGCTGGCCGTGAGCCGTTCCTCGTGGTCCAGGACCGCCACGACCGCCATCGACGGTGTGGGAGTGTGGCGCGAGTGCAGTCCGCTGACGACTTCACGCGGATTGCCGAGCAGAGGGATTCCCGCCGCGGCCCACTCGGCCGGTTCGAGTATCCGTGAGAGGCGGCTGGCGGACTCGGGCGACGATTTGGTCGAGGTGGCTGTGGACGGAGCGAATCCGAGGGTCACGGTCCTCCCTTCGGATACGCGCCCGCGCGGCGGGCAAGGTCGGGTGAGGGCGCACCACGGCACGGTCCTTCCGGGCCGCTGAAGGGCCGTGCGGGGCGGTTCCCCAATTCTGGCGCGGCCCGTGCGCGAGCGGCAATGAGCAATCGAGGTCGCTGACGGGAATGCGGTGGTATGCCTTTCATATCCCTGCCCAGTTGCCCATTGTTCACTCCCCGTTTCCCCTCCTGTTTCACCTCCGGGGGGGGGAGAGCCTCAGCGGAAACGTTCCTTCCGCCTCAGGCTGCCGTCGACCGCTTGCGCGGCGGAGGAGCGGCGGAGGAGCGGCGGACGAGTGGCGGACGGGGCCCGGACGAGTGGCGGACGAGCGACGAGCGGGCCGTGCGCGAGCGACGCGTCACGCTGAGTGAGTTGGGCGATTGTCCGTGCCATCGGGTTGCATGGGGGCATGGACAACCAGGAGCTCCGCACCGAAGCCGATGCCATCCTCGCTGAGCTCGTCGGTGCCCCGGGGGGTTCGGCGCGGCTGCGGGAAGACCAGTGGCAGGCTGTGGCGGCCCTGGTGGAGGAGCGTCGGCGGGCTCTGGTGGTGCAGCGGACCGGCTGGGGCAAGTCGGCGGTGTACTTCGTCGCCACCGCTCTGCTGCGGCGCCGCGGCGCGGGCCCCACGGTGATCATCTCGCCGCTGCTGGCCCTGATGCGCAACCAGGTCGAGTCCGCGGCGCGCGCCGGCATCCAGGCGCGCACGATCAACTCGGCCAACCCGGAGGAGTGGGACACGATCTACGACGAGGTCGAGCGCGGCGAGACCGACGTCCTCCTCGTCAGCCCGGAGCGCCTCAACTCCGTGGACTTCCGCGAGCAGGTGCTGCCCAAGCTCGCGGCCACGACCGGTCTCCTCGTGGTCGACGAGGCGCACTGCATCTCGGACTGGGGACACGACTTCCGGCCCGACTACCGCCGTCTTCGGGCGATGCTCGCCGAGCTCGCCCCCGGAGTGCCGGTACTGGCCACCACCGCGACCGCCAACGCGCGCGTGACCGCGGACGTGGCCGAGCAGCTGGGCACAGGGGCCGGCGAGGCGCTCGTGCTGCGCGGCCCGCTGGAGCGGGAGAGCCTGCGCCTGGGCGTGGTCCGGCTCCCGGACGCCGCGCACCGCCTGGCCTGGCTCGCCGAGCACCTGGACGAGCTCCAGGGGTCGGGGATCATCTACGCCCTGACCGTCGCCGCCGCCGAGGAGGCGACCGCGTTCCTGCGGCAGCGCGGCTTCACGGTCGCCTCCTACACGGGGCGGACGGAGAACGCCGACCGGCTGCAGGCCGAGGTCGACCTGCAGGAGAACCGGGTCAAGGCGCTTGTCGCGACGTCGGCGCTGGGCATGGGCTTCGACAAGCCCGACCTCGGCTTCGTGGTCCACCTGGGGTCGCCGTCGTCCCCCATCGCCTACTACCAGCAGGTCGGCCGCGCGGGACGCGGGGTCGAGCACGCCGACGTCCTCCTGCTCCCGGGCAAGGAGGACGAGGCCATCTGGCGCTACTTCGCCGACACGGCCTTCCCGCCCGAGGCCCAGGTCCGTCAGACCCTCTCCGCTCTCGCCGACGCGGGGCGTCCGCTGTCCGTACCGGCTCTGGAGGCGGCGGTGGATCTTCGCCGGACCCGGCTGGAGACCATGCTGAAGGTCCTCGACGTGGACGGGGCGGTCAAGCGGGTCAAGGGCGGATGGACCTCCACCGGCCAGGAGTGGACCTACGACACCGAGCGGTACGCCTGGGTGGCCCGGCAGCGGGCCGCCGAGCAGCAGGCCATGCGCGACTACGTGAGCACGTCCGGGTGCCGGATGGAGTTCCTGCGCCGGCAGCTGGACGACGAAGGGGCCGTTCCGTGCGGCCGCTGCGACAACTGCGCGGGGCCCTGGGCGAATTCCTCCGTCTCCGCGGAGACGCTGACCGGAGCGGCGAAGGAACTGGACCGCCCGGGCGTGGAGGTCGAGCCACGCCGGATGTGGCCGACGGGGATGCCCGCGCTGGGCGTCAATCTGAAGGGACGCATCCCCGTCGGAGAGCAGTGCTCCACCGGCCGCGCCCTGGGGCGGCTCTCGGACATCGGCTGGGGCAACCGGCTGCGTCCGCTGCTGGCCGAGAACGCTCCCGACGGACCGGTCCCCGACGACGTCCTGAAGGCCGCGGTGGCCGTCCTCGCCGACTGGGCGCGCTCGCCGGGCGGCTGGGCGCCGAACGTCCCGGACGCCTCCGCCCGGCCCGTGGGCGTCGTCGCCGTGCCGTCCCTGACCCGTCCCCAGCTCGTCGGCAGCCTCGCCCAGGGCATCGCGACCGTCGGGCGCCTTCCCCTCCTGGGCACCCTGGCGTACACCGGGCCGAACGGCGCGCACGCGGCACGCCGCAGCAACTCCGCCCAGCGCCTCAGGGCGCTGTCCGGGGCCTTCGCCGTCCCGGAAGACCTGGCCGGTGCCCTGGCGGCGGCGCCAGGGCCCGTCCTGCTCGTGGACGACTGCACGGACTCCGGCTGGACCCTCGCGGTCGCCGCCCGCCTGCTCCGCCAGGCCGGCGCCGAGCAGGTCCTCCCGCTGGTCCTCGCCGCCGCGGGCTGAGCCCGCGAACTCCTCACCCACCGTCAAGCGGTCACGAGCATAGGGGTTTCGGAGCCGCCGCGACGTCGGCCCTGTGGACAACTCCACGGGGCCGCGAGCGTCACGTTCCGGGAGTTATCCACAGGGGTTTCGTGATTCGGGAGATCACGAGACCGTCGTGACCATGAACGCGAATCACCACGAATCCAGCGTCCCCTCCCGTACCCAGCGGATCACCCTGCGCGGCCCCGCGGAACTGGCCGACGCCCTGCCCTTCATGCTGGGCTTCCACCCCACCGACTCCGTCGTCCTCGTCGCCCTCCACGGTGAGCGCGGCCGCTTCGGCGGCCGGGTCAGGCTCGGTATCCCGCGCTCACCCCGCGAATGGGCGTCCACCGCGGACCACCTCGCCGAATGTCTCGTCGAGAGCGGCGACCGGAACGGCGACCGACCGGACGGGATCGTCGTCTTCCTGTGTCAGGACCCGGAGCCCGGTGAGACGGGCAGCAGGGTCATGGAGCGGCTGCGCCCCTTCGCGCAGCGACTGCGCACCGCCTGCGGCGCCCTCGACATCCCCGTCTACGAAGCCCTGTGCATCTCCGACGGGCTCTACTTCTCCTACTGCTGCCCCGACGACCGGTGCTGCCCGCCCGGCGGTACGCCCATGGGGCTGACCGGCACCTCGGTGATGGCGGCCACCGCCACCTACGCCGGAGTGCAGGTACGAGGCTCGCTCCGGGACATGCAGGCCCGCCTCACGCCGCCCGGCACCGCCGGCGACGAACCGCAGCGTGCCGCCCTCGACGCGGCAGCCGCCTCCGTCGTGCCCCGCATCCTCGAAGGTCCGCCCGGACGGGGCCGGGAAGAGGTGCGCGAGGCGACCCTGCGGACCGCCCGCGAGATCCTCCGCCGGTTCGCCGATGCGGCGGCCCGCACAGAGCCGTCCGCGGGGGTGGCGGCGGCCGACGCGGCCGATGACGCCCTGGTGGGGACGGAGGAGGCCGCCGCGATCATCCTGGGCCTCCAGGACCGGGCCACCCGGGACCGTGCCGCCGAGTGGATGGAGGGCTGGGAGGGCGCCGCAGCCCTGCGGCTCTGGCGCGTCCTGGCCCGCCGCTGCGTCACCCCCTACCAGGAGCACGCCGCCGCGCCCCTCACCCTCGCGGGCTGGGCGGCCTGGTCCACCGGCGACGAACCGACCGCCCGGGTCGCCCTGGGACTGGCCCTCGTCGCCGACCCCGAGTACGTCTTCGCCCGTCTGCTGCACCAGGCCTGCAACGAGGGCCTCGACCCCGAGTCGCTGCGCTCCTGCCTGAGGAGCGAGCGGGACTCCCGGATCGCGGTGGAACGGACCGCGCCCGCGACTTCCCGGCGGGTCAGGACCCGGACCGCCGCCCGCCCTCAGAGCGCCCGGCAGAGCCTCAGGAAGCCCGGTCGGCAGACCGGCGGGGACCGCGGGGCACCGGCCGGGGTCCGGCCGAGCGGCCCGGCCACGGGCAGGCCGAGGAGCGGAGCCCCGCGCCACGGCGGGCAGCGCGGCAGCAGGAGCGGGCGATGACGACCGTGACCCGGCCGCCCGCGCGCGCGTTCACCTCTCTGGCGGAGTCGGACACAGTGTGCCGCCGATGCCCCGCCGGCCGCCCGGACCGCACAGAGAGCACCCCACACCCGCCATGGCCCTCAGCCCCGTCCCGGCCCCCGGACGCCCCGCAGGACACCCGAAGGGACCCGCGCACGGACACCAGTCCGGCGGGGGCGCCGCACCGCGCGCGGTGCGGCCGGGCGAACTGCCGTCGGTGCACGGCGCGCTCCTCTGCGTCGCCCTGCCCGCCCTCGCCGTCTGCGCCGAGCACGGTCAGCTCACGGGAGACGGACCCGAAGGCGTGTACGTGGCGGGGCGACGGCTCCTGTCCCGCTGCGTCCTGCGGGTCGCGGGTCGCGAACCCATCGCGCTCCAGGGCCGGATGGCGGCTGCCGACCGGGCCGTCTTCCTCGGCGTCCTGCGGGTCCCGGGGGACGTGGGACCCGATCCCGGGCTCGCCGTCGAGCGCTCGCGAGATGCCGACGGAACCGAGCGCATCACCCTGCGCAACGCGACCGCCCGGCTCCTCCGCCTCCCCGTGGAGCTCGCTCTGGGCACGGATCTCGCGGACCTGGGCGCGGTGGCGTCCGGGAGGGCGGGCCCCGAGCTCACCGCGAGCGTCCACGGCGCCGGACTGCGCTGGACCACCGGCGACGGACGATCCGTCGCCGTCACCGCGGACCCGCCGCCCATGGACTCCCTGGCGGCGGCCGGCGTCCTGCGCTGGGACGCCGAACTGGCGCCCGGAGCGCCGTTCACGATCCGGCTGCGGGTACGCGGCGACCGGGTCCCCGGGCCCGCCGTCCCCTCGGGAGGCGGCGGAGGACGACCCGGCGGGCACCTCCTCGCCGAGGCGCTGGCCGAGGGCGACGACCCGCGCCCGGGGGAACTGCTGCGCGCCTCCGTCGAGGACCTGCGGGCTCTGCTCCAGCGGGATCCCGCTCACCCCGCCGACGTCCATCTCGCGGCCGGCGTCCCCTGGCGCTGCGGACCGGTCACGGCCGAAGCACTGTGGGCCGCCCGCATGGTCCTCCCCCTCGGGACCCGGCTGGCCGCGACCACCCTCCGCTCGCTGGGGCGCGCCCAACTCCAGGGAACCGGGCAGGAGTCCGGTCGGCTTCCCGGCCCCCTCAGAGACGCGGGCCCCCACCTCCCGCCCCGCTGCACGGGTATCGAGGCCACACTCGCCTTTCCCGTCGTCCTCGCGGAGGCCCGCCGCTGGGGGCTGCCCGCCGCGGACCTGGACGAGCTGCTCCCCGTGGCGGAGCGATGCCTCGGCTGGCTGCACCGCACGATCGGCCACGGCGGCTTCGTACCCGACCCGGGGCCCGCCGGGCTGTGGCGGGCGGAGACCCAGGCGCACGCGCACCGTGCGGCACTGCTCGGCGCCGACCTGCTCGACGCCTGCGGGAGACCCGGGGGAGACGCCCTGCGCGACGGGGCGCGGACACTGCGGGAGCGGTTCCGGCGCGAGTTCTGGATCGACGACCTGGCGGGGGGCCGGCCCGCCGTCGCCCGCGCGCCGGACGGCCGGACCTGGTCCCAGCTGGGCGGCTGGGCCGCGCACCTGCTCGACACCGGGCTCCTGGGCGGCGGCAGGTACGCGCAGGGACTGCTCGACAGGGCGGAGGCCGAGCAGGTGGCCAGACTGCTCGCCACACCGGCCCTCGACTCCGGCTGGGGCCTGCGCGGTCTGGGAACCAAGGAGCCCGGCCACAACCCCTTCGGCCACCGGGCCGGCGCGGTCCGGGTGCATGAGACGGCGGTCGCCGTGGCCGGCCTCGCCGCCGTCGGCCACGAGAAGGAGGCCGCCTCTCTGCTCCGGGGGCTGCTCGACGCCTCGGAGGCCTTCGCCCATCGGCTGCCTGAGATGTACGCGGGGGAGCAGCGGACGGCGGGAGGGCGCCCGGTGCCGCACCCGGCCGCGTGCAGGCCGGCGGCTGTCGCGGCCGCCGGGGCGGTCCAGGCGCTCGTCGCCCTCGCCGGGATCCGCCCCGACGCGCCGGGGCGCTCCGTTTCGGTGCACCCCATGCCCTCTGCCCCGCTCGGGGCGATCCGTCTCTCGGGACTCGTGGTGGCGGGCGAGCCGTTCGCCGTGCGGGTCGGCAGGCTCGGTCTCGGTATGGTCGAGGAGGCCGCAGCGGGCCTTCAACTGGGGGTGTGACGGGATGCCGGGCGCAGACACGACGGAAGCTTCACGGCGCGGTGAGGAAGTAGCCGCCGATCCTTCCGCGAGGCGTGTTTATCGTCAGGGAGACGACTATGATCGCGGCATGTCTCCCTACGACCCGTCGGCCTTTCCGCCTTTCGCTGTCACCGTCGATCTGGTCGTGCTCACCGTGCGGCGCCACGCGCTCTGCACCTTGATCGTGAGAAGAGGGGAAGCGCCGTTCCAGGGGCGCTGGGCGCTCCCCGGCGGCTTCGTCCGCGCGGGCG
Organism: Streptomyces sp. NPDC055103; assembly: GCF_053607625.1. Lineage (NCBI taxonomy): Bacteria > Bacillati > Actinomycetota > Actinomycetes > Kitasatosporales > Streptomycetaceae > Streptomyces > Streptomyces sp. NPDC055103. Next base: position 164,050 of record NZ_JBSGTX010000005.1, on the reverse strand, counting down.
AGGACCTCGGCGCCGCGGCTGCCCGTGAGCTGGCCGAGGAGACCGGACTCCGCGCCCACGACCCGGGCGACCCGCCGCCCGTACCGGGAAACGGCGCACATCTGGAGCAGCTGGCCACCTACGGGGCTCCCGACCGCGACCCGCGGATGCGGGTGGTGAGCGTCGCGCACCTGGCGCTGGCCCCGGACCTGCCCGCGCCGAAGGCGGGCGGCGACGCGAACAGCGCCCGCTGGGCCCCCGTCGAGGAGCTGCTCGGCGAGGCCGAGCCGCTCGCCTTCGACCACGCCCAGATCCTCTCCGACGGGGTGGAGCGGGCCAGGTCCAAGATCGAGTACTCCTCCCTCGCCACGGCCTTCTGTCCGCCGGAGTTCACGGTCGGAGAGCTGCGGCGCGTCTACGAGGCCGTCTGGGGCGTAGCCCTCGATCCGCGCAACTTCCACCGCAAGGTGACCGGCACGCCCGGCTTCCTGGTCCCGGCCGGCGGCACCACGACCCGTCAGGGCGGCCGTCCCGCCCAGCTCTTCAGGGCAGGTGGAGCCACCCTCCTCAACCCGCCGATGCTGCGCCCCGAGGTCTGACAGACCCGGCCGTCCGGCGCCCCAGGGCGCCAACCCTGCGCCCGAAGTCCGAAATGTAGCGTTATCTTGCTGCGGTAGCGCCGCCCTGCCGCGGAGCGGTGTCACCTACCGCGAGAGAAGCGATGCTCCAGGCAATCGGACTGACCAGCACTCCCCGCCGCGATCGCCCGCCCGCCGTGGACGATCTGACCTTCGAGGCGCGGCCGGGTGCCGTGACCGCGCTCCTCGGTCCCCCCGGCTCCGGCAAGACCACCGCGCTCCGGCTCATGCTCGACCTCGATCCCGGCCGCGGGATCACGTACTTCCGGGGCCGGCAGCTGCACGGCGTCGCCCATCCGTCGCGCGAGGTCGGCGTGTTCCTCGGTGATGTCCCCGGGCACCCCGCCCGCACCCTCCGCGGGCAGCTGCGAATGCTCTGCGCCGCCTCCGGAACTCCCGTCGCCCGGGCCGGGGAAGTGCTGCGGTCCGTCGGCCTCGCGGGCCTCGAAGGGCGGCGGATCGGCACCCTGCCACTCGGCGCGGACCGCCGACTCGGCCTGGCCTGCGCACTGTTGGGCACCCCGCACGCCCTGCTGCTCGACGAGCCGGGCGCCGGTCTCTCCGTCACGGAGAGCGCGTGGGTCTACGAGCTCCTGCGCGCGCACGCGGCCGACGGCGGAACGGTGCTCTACACGACGCAGGACCCCAAGGACGCGGCCCGCAACGCCGACCGGGTCGTCACGCTCGACGGCGGCCGCGTCGTCGCCGACCAGGACGCGACAGAGTTCGCCCGCACCCGGCTGCGTCCCCGCGTCGCCGTCCGCACGCCCCATGTCGCCCGACTGGCCGCCGCCGTGACCCAGGAGGCCAGGGCCGCCCGCCGGCCGGTCGAGGTGGTCGCGGAGGGCGGCAACCTGCTGTCGGTCTACGGCAGTGACTGCGCGGCCGTCGGCGATACCGCGTTCCGGCACGGCGTGGTGATCCACCGGCTCGCCGACGAGACCGGCGACACGGCACCCGCGCCCCGGTCACCGGAGAGCGCCGCGCCAGGCCAGGACGACGTGGCAGGCCAGGACGTGGCAGGCCAGGACGTGCCTGGGCAGGGCGTGCCCGGCCAGGACGTCCTGCCCGGAAGGGACGTGCCCGGACGTGACGCGCTCGGGCAGGGATCCCCCCGGCGTCGCGTCCCGACCTCGCGGGACGCCGAGCCGGGGTCCGGCGTCACTGGGCGCGGCGACGCGACCGGGGAGCGGGCCGCCCCCCGGAGGCCGGCCCGCTCGCCCTCGCGCCCGCTGCGCTACGAGTTCCACCGGCTCGTGGGCGTGCCGAGCACCCCGCTGGTCGTGGCCGTGGTCCTGCTCGTCTCCGTGACCGTCGCCCTGCTCCTCGGGCGCGGGGGCGCGACCGCGCTGCCCGTGGTCCTCGCCGGCTGGCCCGCGCTCTCCCCCCTGCCGCCCGCCGCCCTCGGGGCCGGACTGATCGGCGCCTTCTCCTTCGGGGAGGAGTACCGCTACCCCGCGCTCACCGCTGGTCGCGGCGCCGTGCCGCGGCGGCTCGGCCTGCTGCTCGCCAAGCTCGTCGTGGCGGCCGCCGTGGCCCTCGGTCTCGGGGCGCTCGTCGTGGCGGCGGATCTGGGGGCCCTGCGACTCGTCTACGGCGGCGAGTTGATTCCCGTACCGCAGAACTGGCCGTCGCTCTGTGCGAGTTGGCTGGGGTTGCTCGTCGGATGTGCTTGGGCGGGAGTGCTGGGCGCCGGGGTGTTCCGGGCCGCCGCCGCCGGCGTGGCCGCGGTCCTCGCCGTACCGGTCGCGTTTGTTCCGCTTCTGCAGAAGGTGCTCACGGGACCTTCGGTGCGTTCGGTCGCCGGGCTGCCCGCGCGGTTGCGCGAGATCGCCGGTCCGCAGTGGTCCCCTGTCGTGGACCGGTGGTTGACGGGGGCGCTGCGGGTGGTCGGACAGCCCGCGGGGGTGGCCCTCTCGCTGGTGTTGACCGGCTTGCTCTGTGCCTATGTGCTCACCGGGCTTCGCCGGAGGGCCCGTTGGTGATCACATTCGGATCAAATCGTTCCGGATTAGATCAACTCCCTTGAAAGTTGCCGCTTATGTCCGAATAATCGTCAATTGTGTAGGGGGTGCCGATCACCCTTTCGTGTGCTTTTCACCAAAGACCTCAAGGGTCACGGAAGCAACGCCGACAAAGGATGCGTGAGTACCCTTGCGCACACCATGATGACCGCCGCCCGTCCCGTCGAGTCCGGCCTCGGCGCCCCGGGCGATCTCGACCGCTACCCCTACGCGGAGGCGCCCGGCGCCGGCCGTGTGGGTCCGCCCTCCTGGGAGGGTGTGGACACCGACCTGGGCCGGGTCGGCCGCCGCAGTGCCGGCAGCCGGGGCCGGGGGCTCCATGGTCAGCTCGTCCAGCAGCTCGGCCAGATGATCGTCTCCGGCGACCTCGGAGCCGACCGCCCGCTCGTCCCCGAGGAGATCGGCCAGCGGTTCGAGGTCTCGCGCACCGTCGTCCGTGAGTCGCTCCGCGTGCTGGAGGCCAAGGGCCTCGTCAGCGCCCGCCCGAACGTCGGCACCCGCGTCAGGCCCGTCAGCGACTGGAACCTCCTCGACCCCGACATCATCGAGTGGCGCGCCTTCGGCCCGCAGCGCGACGACCAGCGCCGCGAGCTGAACGAGCTGCGCTGGACCATCGAGCCCCTGGCCGCCCGCCTCGCCGCCGGACACGGCCGCGAGGACGTCCAGCAGCGCCTCTCCGACATGGTCGAGATCATGGGACACGCGTACGCGCAGGGTGACGCGATCACCTTCTCCCGCGCGGACACCGAGTTCCACTCCCTGCTCATCCAGCTCGCCGGGAACCGCATGCTGGAGCACCTCTCCGGCATCGTCGGCGCGGCGCTCCAGGTCTCCGGCGGGCCCGTCACGGGCTGTGACCGCCCGAGCGAGGCGTCCCTCGGTCATCACGCCCGGATCGCCGACGCGCTGGCGGCGGGCGACGCGCAGGGCGCCGAAGCCGCCATGCGCCAGCTGCTGACCGTCTACCCCGAGGTGGAGCGCGTCGTTCCCGCCCCCCGCGAACACTGACCGCGGGTCGTGGCCGGGAACGTGGAGGCACACGTTTCGCGTGCCGCCGGGTCCGAGCGTGGTCCGGGGAGCCCGGCTCCCCGGACGGCGCCAGGGTTCCGGCGGCGCGAATGTGCCATGATCTACCGCTTCGGCCGTTTCGCCGCGAATGAGGTGTGACTCGGGCCACGAAGATTGGGCGTAACACTCCTCCCAGCCGTGCGATGACCTAAGAGGTGACAGCCGAGGAAGGAATACAGCAGCCGTTGGAGGCGCTGTCCAGTTCCCCGGCCCAACCCGCGCCGTCGGCACATTTCCCGCCGACGGTCGTCGGCTCCAGCCCGATCCAGGGCGGGGCCGGAAGCCGTTTCCATCGTTCCGAGAGGTTGTTCGTGTCGGCCAGCACATCCCGTACGCTCCCGCCGGAGATCGCCGAGTCCGAGTCTGTGATGGCGCTCATCGAGCGGGGAAAGGCTGATGGGCAGATCGCCGGCGATGACGTGCGTCGGGCCTTCGAAGCCGACCAGATTCCGCCAACCCAGTGGAAGAATGTTCTGCGCAGCCTCAATCAGATCCTCGAGGAAGAGGGTGTGACGCTGATGGTCAGTGCAGCGGAGTCGCCGAAGCGCGCCCGCAAGAGCGTCGCTGCGAAGAGCCCGGCCAAGCGCACCGCCACCAAGGCCGTCACCGCCAGGGCGACCGTGACGAAGACCACCGTCTCGGCCACGACGGCTCCCGCGGCGGACGGCGACGACCTGGCCGACGAGGCCGGATCGCCCGCCAAGAAGGCGGCCGCCAAGAAGACCGTCGCCAAGAAGGCGACGGCCAAGAAGACCGTCGCCAAGAAGACGGCGGCCAAGAAGAGCACGTCCAAGAAGGACGCCGACGAGCTCGCCGAGGGCGAAGAGCTCCTCGATGACGCCGCGCCTGGCAAGGGCGAAGAGGAAGAGACCGAGGGCGAGAGCAAGGGCTTCGTCCTGTCCGACGAGGACGAGGACGACGCTCCCGCGCAGCAGGTCGCCGTCGCCGGTGCCACCGCCGACCCGGTCAAGGACTACCTCAAGCAGATCGGCAAGGTCCCGCTGCTCAACGCCGAGCAGGAGGTCGAGCTCGCCAAGCGCATCGAGGCCGGTCTGTTCGCCGAGGACAAGCTGGCGAACTCGGACAAGCTCGCCCCGAAGCTCAAGCGCGAGCTGGAGATCATCGCCGAGGACGGGCGCCGGGCCAAGAACCACCTCCTGGAGGCCAACCTCCGTCTGGTGGTCTCCCTGGCCAAGCGCTACACCGGCCGAGGCATGCTCTTCCTGGACCTGATCCAGGAGGGCAACCTGGGTCTGATCCGCGCGGTCGAGAAGTTCGACTACACCAAGGGCTACAAGTTCTCCACGTACGCCACCTGGTGGATCCGTCAGGCGATCACCCGCGCCATGGCCGACCAGGCCCGCACCATCCGTATCCCGGTGCACATGGTCGAGGTCATCAACAAGCTCGCGCGTGTGCAGCGTCAGATGCTCCAGGACCTGGGCCGTGAGCCCACCCCGGAGGAGCTGGCCAAGGAGCTCGACATGACCCCTGAGAAGGTCATCGAGGTCCAGAAGTACGGCCGTGAGCCGATCTCCCTCCACACCCCGCTGGGTGAGGACGGTGACAGCGAGTTCGGTGACCTCATCGAGGACTCCGAGGCGGTCGTGCCGGCCGACGCGGTGAGCTTCACGCTTCTCCAGGAGCAGCTGCACTCCGTGCTCGACACGCTCTCCGAGCGTGAGGCGGGCGTCGTCTCGATGCGCTTCGGCCTCACCGACGGCCAGCCGAAGACGCTGGACGAGATCGGCAAGGTCTACGGCGTGACGCGAGAGCGGATCCGTCAGATCGAGTCGAAGACGATGTCGAAGCTGCGTCACCCGTCGCGTTCGCAGGTCCTGCGCGACTACCTCGACTGATCCGTCCGAGGCGCAGAGCGACTCGCGTTGGGCCCGGTTCCCCGAAAGGGACGAACCGGGCCCTTCGCGTGTGCGCGGGTGCAAGGGGCGCACGCGTGCAGGACGCTGGGTGAACCGACATCACCGGAGAGTCAGGAGGCTCCATGCGTGGTCCCTTCACCCGTGCCTTGACGGGTGCCCTGGGCCTGATCACGGCCGCGGCGGGGCAGGTCGCCACCGCCGCCCCCGCGACCGCCGACAGCGTCGTGGTGGGCGGCCGCCAGGCCCTGATCGCGGAAGCGCCCTGGGTCGTGGCGCTGTCCAGCCGTGACCGGTTCGGGGGTACCCGGGCGGGGCAGTTCTGCGGTGGCGTGGTCGTCGCGCCGACCAAGGTGCTCACGGCGGCCCACTGCCTGGGCCGTGAGGTCCTCGGCGGCGAGCCGTGGGAGGTGCGCGACTTCGTGGTCATCGCCGGCCGTGCCGCGCTGCGAGGGCAGGGCGGGCAGGAGGTCGGGATCTCGGACACCTGGATCAATCCCGACTACGACCCGACGACGAACTCGGGCGATCTCGCGGTGCTGACCCTGGCGAGCGCGCTCCCGCAGTCGTACGTGATCGGCGTGGCCCGCTCCGGGGACCCGGCGTACGCGCCGGGAACGGAGGCGGACGTCTACGGCTGGGGCGACACGACCGGCCACGGGACCTACGCCTCCACGCTGCGGACGGCCCGCGTCCAGGTGCTGCCGGACACGGCGTGCCAACGGGCGTATCCGGGCGGTTTCGGCGTCCCGTACCGCAGCGAGACGATGTTGTGCGCGGGAGACCCGCAGGGCGGCAGGGACGCGTGCCAGGGGGACAGCGGCGGACCGCTGGTCGCCAAGGGGCTGCTCGTCGGCCTGGTGTCCTGGGGGAGCGGCTGCGGGCAGGCGGAGAACCCGGGTGTCTACACGAGGGTCGCGGCGGTGCTGCCGGAGCGGATCTGAGAGACGGCCCCGGCCGCCGGCACCGGCTTCCGGGTACGAGAACGGGCGGTCACCCCCCTTGCTTGCGGGGGTGACCGCCCGTGTCCGGTCAGCGACGCTACCGGCTCTGGGCTCGTCGGATGCGCGAGGCGGTCAGTGCTCGTCGCCCGTCGTGCGGGCCGGCACGTCGGTGAGCCGGTCCGTCTCATCCTGTATCTCAGCGGCGATCTTCTTGAGTTCCGGCTCGAACTTGCGGCCGTGGTGGGCGCAGAAGAGCAAGTCACCTCCGCTGGTCAGGACGACGCGCAGGTACGCCTGGGCGCCGCAGCGGTCGCAGCGGTCAGCGGCCGTCAGGGGGCTCGCGGGGGTCAGAACAGTAGTCACGTCGCCTCTTCTCTAGCTCGACGAGCTGTCGTACCAGGGTCAACATCCAACCAGGCCGGAAACGTTCCCGCTCGTGGCTTTTCCTCGAAACTTTTTCCCAAGGTGGCTGTCTGCTGCCGGTTGGCGGCGAATGAGCCGTATTGCGTCGCTCTACGGATTTCGCGTTGCTTGTCTCGGTGCGTCCTCCCGGCGTGGTTGCCGGTTGTTGATGAGGACGTGCCCGGAGCCTAAATGGTTCATGCCTGGAAGGGAACGTGATGTTCGCGTCACCCCTTCGAGGGATCGAACATCCATACGACCCTGGACTAGCATGAGGAAACCGGGTGGGTGGCGTGGCAACGGCTCTACCAGGCATCGGTACCCTCTGACCGGTGAACGACGCCGGGCCCTTACCCACCGGGCCAGTTTTCAAATTCAGCGAGGAGCGAACCGCGTGACCGCCGAAACGTCCGTGCCGTCCAGTGCGCTGCTGACCGCAGACCGTGACGCTTCCAACTACACCGCGCGGCACCTGCTCGTACTCGAAGGGCTCGAAGCGGTCCGCAAGCGCCCCGGTATGTACATCGGGTCCACCGACAGCCGCGGCCTGATGCACTGCATCTGGGAGATCATCGACAACTCGGTCGACGAGGCCCTCGGCGGCTACTGCGACCACATCGAGGTCATCCTCCACGACGACGCCTCCGTCGAGGTCCGGGACAACGGCCGTGGCATCCCGGTCGACGTCGAGCCGAAGACCGGGCTCTCCGGCGTCGAGGTCGTCATGACCAAGCTGCACGCCGGCGGCAAGTTCGGCGGCGGCTCGTACGCGGCGTCCGGCGGTCTGCACGGCGTCGGCGCGTCCGTGGTCAACGCCCTGTCGGCCCGCCTCGACGTCGAGGTCGACCGGAACAGCTCCACGCACTCGATCAGCTTCCGCCGCGGTGTGCCCGGCATCTTCACGGAGCAGGGTCCCGACAGCCCCTTCGACCCGGGCAACGGCCTGCGGAAGACCAAGCGCGTCCCCAAGACCCGGACCGGCACGCGGGTCCGCTACTGGGCCGACCGGCAGATCTTCCTCAAGGACGCCAAGCTCTCGCTGGAGACCCTCCACCAGCGCGCCCGGCAGACCGCCTTCCTCGTGCCCGGCCTCACGATCGTCGTCCGCGACGAGCGGGACCTGGCCGGGATCGGCAAGAGCGAGGAGACGTTCCGCTTCGACGGCGGCATCAGCGAGTTCTGCGAGTACCTCGCGCAGGACAAGGCCGTCTGCGACATCCAGCGTCTCACCGGCATGGGGACCTTCAAGGAGACCGTCCCGGTCCTCGACGACCGCGGGCACATGACCCCGACCGAGGTCACCCGCGAGCTCGCCGTGGACGTCGCCCTGCGCTGGGGCACCGGCTACGACAGCACGGTCAAGTCCTTCGTCAACATCATCGCCACCCCCAAGGGCGGCACCCATGTCTCCGGTTTCGAGCAGGCCATCACCAAGACGGTGAACGAGGTGCTCCGCTCGACCAAGATGCTGCGCGTCGCCGAGGACGACATCGTCAAGGACGACGCCCTCGAGGGGCTCACGGCCGTCGTGACGGTCCGCCTGGCCGAGCCGCAGTTCGAGGGTCAGACGAAGGAGGTCCTGGGTACCTCCGCCGCCCGCCGGATCGTGGCGAACGTGGTCGCCAAGGAGCTCAAGGACTTCCTGACCTCGACCAAGCGGGACGCCAAGGCGCAGGCCCGCGCCGTCCTGGACAAGGCCGTCGCCGCCGCCAGGACCCGCATCGCGGCCCGCCAGCACAAGGACGCGCAGCGCAGGAAGACCGCGCTCGAGTCCTCCTCGCTGCCGGCCAAGCTCGCCGACTGCCGCAGCGACGACGTGGAGCGCAGCGAGCTCTTCATCGTCGAGGGGGACTCCGCCCTCGGCACGGCCAAGCTCGCGCGCAACAGCGAGTTCCAGGCCCTGCTGCCGATCCGCGGCAAGATCCTCAACGTCCAGAAGTCCTCGGTCTCGGACATGCTCAAGAACGCCGAGTGCGGGGCGATCATCCAGGTCATAGGAGCGGGCTCGGGCCGCACCTTCGACATCGACGCCGCCCGCTACGGAAAGATCGTGCTGCTGGTCGACGCCGATGTCGACGGCGCCCACATCCGCTGCCTGCTGCTGACGCTCTTCCAGCGCTACATGCGGCCCATGGTCGAGGCCGGACGCGTCTTCGCCGCCGTGCCCCCGCTGCACCGGATCGAGCTCGTCCAGCCCAAGAAGGGCCAGGACAAGTACGTCTACACGTACTCGGACAACGAGCTGCGGCAGACCCTGCTGGAGTTCCAGCGGAAGGGGGTCCGCTACAAGGACTCCATCCAGCGCTACAAGGGTCTCGGCGAGATGGACGCCGACCAGCTCGCGGAGACCACGATGGACCCGCGCCACCGCACCCTGCGCCGGATCAACATCGGGGACCTGGACTCGGCGGAGCAGGTCTTCGACCTCCTCATGGGCAATGACGTGGCCCCCCGCAAGGAGTTCATCACCAGCTCGGCGGCGACCCTCGACCGCTCGCGCATCGACGCCTGACGAAGGCCGGTGGGGCAGGACCGGGCCGTGCGGTACGCATATCAGCACGGTCCGGTCAGGCCAACCGGGAGAAGTGTCACCTGATGGGGTGAAGAGAGGGAGGAGGAGAGTCCGGGATCTTCCTGCTCTGTCCATCCTTGGGCACGCGGCCGAAACGGTTCGCTGACAAGGAGAGTTGGCCGGTGGAGCAGGTGGACAATCTGGAGGGGCGCGACGTTTCGGCGATGCCGATCGACGAGCCCTGGTACGACACGGCAGTGCCGCGACAGCGCGTTCCCGGCGCGGCGGAGATCTACCTGGAGGTCCAGCGGAGCCCCGCCTTCCAGGAAGTGCGCCGCCGCTACCGCCGGTTCGTCTTCCCGGCCGCCGTCGCGTTCCTGCTCTGGTACCTCGCATACGTCGTCGCGGCGACCGCGGCCCCCGGGCTCATGGCACGGCCCGTCGCCGGCGCGGTGAACGTGGCGATGATCGCGGGTCTCGGGCAGTTCCTCTCCACCTTCCTGCTGACCTGGGCCTACGCGCGCCACGCGCGTCTGCGCCGGGACCGGGCCGCCCTGGAACTCCGCTGGGACACCCAGGAGATGACCCGAGGGGTGGCGCAGCGGTGACCGGAGACCACCAGACCCTGGCGCTCGTGCTCTTCAGCGTCTTCATCGCCGTCACGCTGGGGATCACCACCTGGGTGAGCCGCAACCGGCACGGCTCGGCCGAGGAGTTCTACGCCGGGGGCCGGCTCTTCTCGCCCATGGAGAACGGTTTCGCCATCGCCGGCGACTACATGTCCGCCGCCTCGTTCCTCGGCATCTCCGGACTGATCGCGCTCTACGGCTACGACGGCATGCTGTACTCCGTCGGCTTCCTCGTCGCCTGGCTGGTCGTCCTGCTCCTGGTCGCGGAACTCGTCCGCAACTGCGGGCGGTTCACGCTCGCGGACGTCGTTGCCGCGCGGATGTCCGAGCGGCCGGTGCGGATCGCCGCCGGAACCTCCTCCGTGGCCGTCTCCGTGCTGTACCTCGTGGCCCAGATGGTCGGGGCCGGCAGCCTGGTCGCGCTCCTGCTCGGCGGCAGCAGCGAGGCGGCCCGTTCCTGGACCGTGATCGGCGTGGGGGCGCTGATGGTGATCTACGTGTCGCTCGGCGGCATGCGGGCCACCACGTGGATCCAGATCGTCAAGGCCGTCCTGCTCATGGCGGGCACGGTCGCCCTCACCGTCCTCGTCCTGATCCGCTTCCACGGAGACGTGAACAGCCTGCTCTCCACCGCGGCCGACCGCAGCGGCCACGGGCGGGACTTCCTCGCCCCCGGGCTGCGCTACGGCGGCGACTGGACCGCGCGCCTCGACTTCATCAGCCTCGGCATCGCCCTGGTCCTGGGCACCGCGGGACTGCCGCACATCCTGTCGCGCTTCTACACCGTGCCCACCGCCCGGGCCGCCCGCCGCTCCGTCGTCTGGTCCATCGGCCTCATCGGCAGCTTCTACCTGATGACCATCGTGCTCGGCTTCGGCGCGGCCGCCCTGATCGGGCCTGGCGAGGTCCGCGCCTCCAGCGCGTCGGGGAACACCGCCATCCCGCTGCTCGCCCTCGACCTCGGCGGGGGCGCGGGCTCCACCGGCGGCACCGTCCTCTTCGCCGTCGTCGCCGCCGTCGCCTTCGCGACGATCCTCGCCGTCGTCGCCGGGATCACGCTCGCCTCCTCGGCCTCCGTCGCCCACGACCTGTACAGCTCCCTGCGGCGCCGGCACGCGAAGAAGCAGTACAGCGAGGTGACCGTGGCGCGGTTCGCGGCCGCCGGGATCGGCGCGGCCGCCATCGGCCTCGGGCTGCTCGCCCGCGATCTCAACGTGGCCTTCCTCGTCGGTCTCGCCTTCGCCGTCGCGGCCTCCGCCAACCTGCCCGTACTGCTCTACTCGCTGTTCTGGCGGAAGTTCACCACCCGGGGCGCGGTCTGGTCGGTGTACGGCGGGCTCGTGCCCGCGGTCCTGCTCGTCCTGCTGTCGCCGGTCGTCTCGGGCAGCCCGGAGGCGCTGTTTCCCGGTGTCGACTTCCAGGTCTTCCCGCTGCAGAACCCCGGTGTGGTCTCCATCCCGCTCGGATTCCTCGCGGGCTGGGTCGGTACGGTCACCTCGACCGAACCGCCGGACGAGGCGCGGCACGCCGAGACCGAGGTCCGGGCGCTGACCGGGGCCGGGGCCGTCTGAGCGAGCCCCTCGGGCGGCGGTCGGCCTCGTACGGCAGGGCTGCAGGCGGTTCGGGCGGCAGGCGGCCTCAGGCGGGTGGTGAGGCCGCCCAGGCGTACCGGTGCTCGGGGCGGCCCGTCTCGCCGTACCGGAGGGAGAGGCTCACCCGGCCCGTGCGTTCGAGCAGTTTGAGGTAGCGCTGGGCGGTCTGGCGGCTCACGCCGGCCCGCTCGGCGATCTCCTGGGCGGAGAGCGGGCCGCCGGCGGCGAGCAGGACCTGGCGGACCAGCTCGGCCGTGGTGGGGGAGTGCCCCTTCGGCAGGTCAGGGGCGACGGTGCCCGCCGCCAGGACCCCGAAGATCCGGTCCACCTCGGCCTGTTCCGCCTCGCCGCCGGCACCCAGGGCGCGCCGGAGCGCCGCGTACGCCTCCAGCTTGGTACGCAGCCCGGCGAAGTTGAACGGCTTGACCAGGTACTGGAGGGCGCCGTGGCGCATCGCCGCCTGCACGGTGGCCACGTCCCGGGCGGCGGTCACCATGATCACGTCGCACTGGTGGCCGCGGGCACGGAGCTCCCGTACGGCGGCGAGGCCGTTCTCGTCCGGGAGGTAGTGGTCCAGGAGGATCAGGTCCACCGGGTGCTCGGCCAGGGCCGCCAGCGCCTCGGCCGTCGAGTGGGCGACGGCGGACACCCGGAAGCCGGGGACCTTGGCGACGTACGCGGCGTTGATCCGCGCCACGAGCACGTCGTCGTCCACCACGAGCACGTCGATCATCGCGCCGCCTCCCCGGCCGGCTCCGGTGCGGAGGCCGTTCCGCCGGGCTGCGGCTCGGTCAGGGCGTCCGGGAGGACGACGGTGAACTCCGCGCCCCCGCCCGGGCCCCCGGCCGCGCGGGCCGTGCCGCCCCGGCGCTCGGCCAGCCGGCGCACGAAGGCGAGACCGAGCCCGCGCCTGCCGTGGGGCGGCGGCTCCTTGGTCGACCAGCCCTCGGTGAAGATCAGTTCGCGGCGCTCCTCGGGGACGCCCGGGCCGCTGTCCGTGACCAGCAGCACGACCGTACGGCCCTCGGTGCGGAAGGCCACCTCGATCCGGGCGCCGGGTGTGCCCGCGACGGCGTCCAGGGCGTTGTCGACGAGATTGCCGACGACCGTGACCAGCTCACGGGGGTCGACGAGCCGGTCGGGCAGCAGGGACTCCGGGGAGATCCGCAGGGCCACGCCGCGCTCGGCGGCGACGGTCGCCTTGCCGACCAGGAGCGCCGCGAGCAGCGGGTCGTGGACCTTCTCGGTGACCTGCTCGGCGGTGGCCCGGTGCACTCCCACGACCTCCGTGACGAACTCGACCGCCTCCTCGTGCATGTCCAGCTCCAGGAGGCCGAGGAGGGTGTGCAGCCGGTTGGCGTGCTCGTGGTCCTGGGCGCGGAGTGCGTCGATCAGGCCACGCGTCGAGTCCAGCTCGCGCCCGAGGCGCTCCAGCTCGGTGCGGTCGCGCAGGGTCGCGACGGCGCCGCCGTCGTCCGTGGGCATCCGGTTGGCGATCAGGACCCGGTGGCCCTGGACGGTGACGAGGTCCTCGCCCGTGACCCGGCCCGCGAGGACGTCGGCTGTACGGCCCTGGCCGAGGACCTCGTCCAGGGGCCGGCCGGCGGCCTCGGGGCCGAGGCCGAGGAGGCGCTGCGCCTCGTCGTTCATGAGCCGTACGGAGCCGGTGCGGTCGATGGCCACGACTCCCTCCCGGATGCCGTGCAGCATGGCCTCGCGCTCGGCGAGCAGCGCGGAGATGTCGGAGAAGGCCAGGTCGTGGGTCTGCCGCTGGAGCCGTCGGGAGATCAGGTACGCGGCCAGGGCTCCGACCGCGAGTGCCCCGCCCGCGTACGCGAGGAGGCCGGGGATGGCGGCGAGGAGCCGGTCGCGGACGCTGTCGTACTCGATGCCGACGGAGACCGCGCCGATGATCCGGCCGTCCGCGTCGCGCAGCGGTGCCTTGCCGCGCGCCGAGCGGCCGAGCGTGCCGCTGTCGATCTCCATCACCTCCCGCCCCGCGAGGACGGCGCTCGGGTCGGTGGAGACGCGGCGGCCGATCTGGGCGGGGTCGGTGTGCGACCAGCGCACGCCCCGGGTGTCCATGACCACGACGTACTCGGCGCCCGTGGACAGCCGGATCCGCTCGGCCTCCGTCTGCACCGGCCCCCGCGCGGAGGGCGCGGTGCCGGTGAGGTCGGCGGCGAGCCCGGGGGAGGCGGTGGTCTCGGCGATGGCCAGGGCCCGCCGCATGGCCTGATCGTCGAGCTGGGCACTGAGCGGGGCGAGGAAGAGACCGGTGGCGAGGACGGTCACACCGGTCGCGATGGCCAGCTGCATCAGCAGGACCTGCGCGAACACCCGCCGGGGCCACCCGAACCGCCGACGGCGCGCGAGGGGCCGCGCGGGGCTGGTCTGTGCGGGGCTCATGCCAGAAAAGGTAAGGGGCCGGGACCCGGGACCGGAAATGTCGGGCCGGTCCCGGGCGATCTCCGGGTGACTCCCGGGCGATCCCCGGGCGATCCCCGGGCGATCCCCGGGCGATCCCCGGGCGATCTCTGGGCGATCTCCGGGTGACCCCCGGGCGATCCCCGGACGATCTCGGCCGTCCCGGGCGATCCCGCCTATCCTGGGGCCTTCCCACGGCCGTGGGAAGGAACCCCGCGACCGGAGGCACGACCCTTGAGCACGCAGCAGATCCCCGTCGTCGTCCTCGCCGGGTTTCTCGGGGCGGGGAAGACCACGCTCCTCAACCACCTGCTGCGCAGCGCCCGGGGCACCCGGATCGGGGTCATGGTCAACGACTTCGGGGACATCGGCATCGACGCGATGACGGTCGCCGGACAGGTGGGTTCCACCGTCTCCCTCGGCAACGGCTGCCTCTGCTGCGCGGTCGACGCGAGCGAGCTCGACGAGTACCTGGAGGTCCTGACCCGGCCCGAGTCCCGGCTCGACGTGATCGTGATCGAGGCCAGCGGCCTCGCCGAGCCGCAGGAACTGGTCCGCATGGTGCTCGCCAGCGAGAACGAGCGGATCGTCTACGGAGGGCTCGTCCAGGTCGTCGACGCGGCCGAGTTCCGGGCCACCAGGCAGCGGCACCCCGAGACCGACCGGCACCTCGCGATCGCCGACCTCGTCGTCGTGAACAAGGCGGACCGGGTCTCCCCGGACGAGCTGTCCGCCGTACGCGAGACGGTGGGAGCGCTCGCCGGCAAGGCCGCCGTGGTGGACGCCTCGCACGGGCGGGTCGATCCGGAGCTGCTCTTCGACCGGGTGGTGCCCGAGGGCGAGATCGAGGGCCAGATGTCCATCGAGGACATCCTGTACGGCCCCGGGGACGACGGCCACGCCCATCCGCACGCGGAGTACGAGACGGTCTCCCTGACCGCCACGACCCCGCTCCATCCGCGGCGCCTCATGGCCTTCCTGGACGCGCGGCCCGAGGGCCTGTACCGGATCAAGGGCTTCGTCGACCTCGGTGCCGCCGACCCGGCCAACCGCTACGCGGTGCACGCCGTCGGCCGCTTCCTGCGCTTCTACCCCGAGCCGTGGCCCGCGGGAGAGGAGCGGCTCACCCAGCTCGTCCTGATCGGTTCCGGCGTCGACGCGGCCGGCCTGCGCAAGGAACTCGCCGCCTGCGAGCAGAACGGCCCGCAGGACGCCCCCGACGAGCACAGCATGTGGGGCGTCCTGCGGTACGTACGACAGAGGGACGAGGAGCCGGACGAGGGCTGACCGGACGAGGGCCGGGCCCTTCGTCCGGCCTGCCCTCCGGGCAGACGGCGCTACTTTCCGGACACGACCTAGCTCGCCGGGCCCGCCACCACGTCGACCGGCTTGGGCAGCGGGACGCCCGAGCCGTCGCGGCGCGGGTCCACCTCCGGCAGCGCCACCGGGGTGCCGTTCTTCTGCGCGGCCCGTGCCGGAGTGGTGCCCGCCCAGGCCAGGATCAGGAC
Source organism: Streptomyces sp. NPDC055103 (assembly GCF_053607625.1). NCBI lineage: Bacteria > Bacillati > Actinomycetota > Actinomycetes > Kitasatosporales > Streptomycetaceae > Streptomyces > Streptomyces sp. NPDC055103. The sequence continues at coordinate 148,450 of NZ_JBSGTX010000005.1, read as the reverse complement.
GTCCTCGCCCTTCAGGAACCGCTGGCAGCGGACACCGCCCGTCGCGCGGCCCTTGCGCGGGTACTGGTCGAAGGGCGTCAGCTTCGCCGACGTACCCGCCGAGGCGTCCAGCGTGCCGGTGGAGCCCGCGACGGTGAAGACCACGGCGTCCGCCGCCGGGTCCACGGCCGTGAACGAGAGCACCTCGGCGCCCGCGGTCAGCTTGACGCCCGCCATGCCGCCCGCCGGGCGGCCCTGGGGTCGTACCTGCGCGGCCGGGTACCGCAGCAGCTGGGCGTCGGACGTGATGAAGACCAGGTCCTCCTCGCCCGTCCGCAGCTCGGTCGCGCCGACGATCCGGTCACCGTCCTTGAGGGTGATGACCTCCAGCTCGTCCTTGTTCGCCGGGTAGTCCGGCACCACACGCTTCACCACGCCCTGGAGCGTGCCGAGCGCGAGCCCCGGCGAGGCCTCGTCGAGCGTGGTCAGGCAGACCACCGTCTCGTCCGCCTCCAGGGACAGGAACTCCGAGAGCTGCGCGCCGCCCGCGAGGTTCGGGGTGGTCGCGGTGTCCGGGAGCTGCGGCAGGTCGATCACCGCGATCCGCAGCAGCCGGCCGTCCGAGGTGACCGCGCCGACGTCACCGCGCTGGGTGGCGGCCACCGCCGAGACGATCAGGTCGTGCTTGGTGCGCGGGGCGTCCGGGTCGGCAGGCGGCAGCTCGGCCGTCGCCGTACGGGCCAGCAGGCCCGTCGAGGAGAGCAGCACCCGGCACGGGTCGTCCGCGACCTCCAGCGACACGGCGGTGACGGGCGCGCCCGCCGATTCCAGCAGGACCGTCCGCCGGTCGGTGGCGAACTTCTTGGCGACCGCCGCCAGTTCCGCCGAGACCAGCTTCCGCAGCTCCGCGTCCGAGTCGAGGATCCCGGTCAGCTCGTCGATCTCGCCGTTCAGCCGGTCGCGCTCGGTCTCCAGCTCGATCCGGTCGAACCGGGTGAGGCGGCGCAGCGGGGTGTCCAGGATGTACTGCGTCTGGATCTCGCTCAGCGAGAAGCGCTCCATCAGGCGCTCCTTGGCCTGAGCGGAGTTGTCGCTCTCCCGGATGATCCGGATGACCTCGTCGATGTCGAGGAGTGCGACGAGCAGGCCGTCCACCAGGTGGAGCCGGTCGCGCTTCTTGGTCCGGCGGAACTCGGAGCGGCGGCGGACGACCTCGAAGCGGTGGTCGAGGTAGACCTCCAGGAGCTCCTTGAGGCCGAGCGTGAGCGGCTGGCCGTCCACCAGCGCCACGTTGTTGATGCCGAAGGACTCCTCCATCGGCGTCAGCTTGTAGAGCTGCTCCAGGACCGCCTCCGGCACGAAGCCGTTCTTGATCTCGATGACGAGACGCAGGCCGTGGCTGCGGTCGGTGAGGTCCTTGACGTCCGCGATGCCCTGGAGCTTCTTGGAGCCGACGAGGTCCTTGATCTTGGAGATGACCTTCTCGGGGCCGACCGTGAAGGGCAGCTCGGTCACGACGATGCCCTTGCGGCGCGCCGTCACGTTGTCCACGGTCGCCGTGGCGCGGATCTTGAACGTGCCGCGGCCGTTCTCGTACGCGTCCTTGATGCCGGACAGGCCGACGATCCGGCCGCCGGTCGGCAGGTCGGGGCCGGGCACGAAGCGCATCAGCGTCTCGAGGTCGGCGTTCGGGTGGCGGATCAGGTGGCGGGCCGCCGCGATCACCTCGCCGAGGTTGTGCGGCGGCATGTTGGTCGCCATGCCGACCGCGATCCCGGACGCGCCGTTGACCAGCAGGTTCGGGTAGGCGGCGGGCAGGGCCACCGGCTCCTGCTCCTGGCCGTCGTAGTTCGGCGTGAAGTCGACCGTGTCCTCGTCGATGGACTCGGTCATCATCAGCGCCGCCGGGGCCATCCGCGACTCCGTGTACCGCATGGCGGCGGGCGGGTCGTCGTTCCCCAGGGAGCCGAAGTTGCCGTGGCCGTCGACGAGGGGCAGCCGCATGGAGAAGGGCTGCGCCATGCGGACCATGGCGTCGTAGATCGACGCGTCGCCGTGGGGGTGGAGCTTGCCCATCACCTCGCCGACGACGCGGGCGCACTTGACGAACCCGCGGTCGGGTCGGAGCCCCATCTCGCCCATCTGGTAGACGATGCGGCGCTGGACGGGCTTCATGCCGTCTCGGGCGTCGGGGAGAGCGCGCGAGTAGATCACCGAGTACGCGTACTCGAGGAAGGAGCCCTGCATCTCGTCGACGACGTCGATGTCGAGGATCCTCTCCTCGTACGCGTCGTCCGGCGGCGGTGTCTTCGTGCTGCGGCGGGCCATCGCGGCTGCGGCTCCTTCACCAACAAGGTTGATCTGACGCGGACCATTGTGGACCGTGCCACCGACAACGCCGACCGCGACCCGGAAGAGGGACATCTGGAAGGGGCGGGAACTTCGCGAGGTGTCGACGCGCTTGCATACAGTGGCAGGACTTTTTCACATCGCGATCGAAGGGACGTACATGCCCATGGGTCACACGGCCACGGCCGAGGCCGGCTCCGGCGGCCTGACAGCGACCGAGCACCGGTTGGCGAACGGCCTGCGCGTGGTGCTCTCGGAGGACCACCTGACCCCGGTCGCAGCGGTCTGCCTCTGGTACGACGTCGGTTCGCGCCACGAGGTCGAGGGCCGCACGGGTCTCGCCCACCTCTTCGAGCACCTGATGTTCCAGGGCTCGAAGCAGGTCCACGGCAACGGGCACTTCGAGCTGGTGCAGGGCGCCGGCGGCTCGCTCAACGGCACGACGAGCTTCGAGCGCACCAACTACTTCGAGACCATGCCCACCCACCAGCTGGAGCTCGCGCTCTGGCTGGAGGCCGACCGCATGGGCTCGCTGCTCGCGGCCCTGGACGACGAGTCCATGGAGAACCAGCGCGACGTCGTCAAGAACGAGCGCCGCCAGCGGTACGACAACGTGCCGTACGGCACGGCCTTCGAGAAGCTGACCGCGCTGGCCTACCCGGAGGGCCACCCGTACCACCACACGCCGATCGGCTCCATGGCGGACCTGGACGCGGCGACGCTGGAGGACGCGCGGAACTTCTTCCGCACGTACTACGCGCCGAACAACGCGGTGCTGTCGGTCGTCGGCGACATCGACCCGGAGCAGACCCTCGCCTGGGTCGAGAAGTACTTCGGCTCGATCCCCTCCCACGACGGCAAGCGGCCCCCGCGCGACGGCTCGCTGCCCGACGTCATGGGCGGGGAGCAGCGTGTGGTCGTCGTCGAGGAGGTTCCGGCCCGCGCGCTGATGGCCGCCTACCGGCTGCCGCACGACGGCACGCGCGAGTGCGACGCCGCCGACCTGGCGCTGACGGTCCTCGGCGGCGGCGAGTCCTCCCGTCTGCACAACCGTCTGGTCCGCCGCGACCGGACGGCCGTCGCCGCCGGTTTCGGCCTGCTGCGGCTCGCCGGTGCCCCCTCGCTGGGCTGGCTGGACGTCAAGACCTCCGGTGGCGTCGAGGTCCCGCAGATCGAGGCGGCCGTCGACGAGGAGCTCGCCCGCTTCGCCGCCGAGGGCCCCACGCCCGAGGAGATGGAGCGCGCGCAGGCCCAGTTGGAGCGCGAGTGGCTCGACCGGCTCGGCACCGTCGCGGGCCGCGCGGACGAACTGTGCCGGTTCGCGGTGCTGTTCGGCGACCCGCAGCTCGCCCTCACGGCCGTCGACCGGGTCCTCGACATCACCGCCGAGGAGGTGCAGGCGGCCGCCAAGGCCCGACTGCGCCCCGACAACCGCGCGGTGCTCGTCTACGAGCCGGTGGCCACCGAACAGAGCGAGAGCGACAGCGACGAGGAAGAGGGAGCGGACCAGTGACCGACGCTGCCGTGTCTTTGACGAGCATGGACTTCCACCCGCGGCCCGAGCCGGGCATCGCCAGGCCCTGGGCTTTCCCGGCCCCGGAGCGAGGCTCCCTGGCCAACGGCCTGACCGTGCTCACCAGCCACCGCCCCGGCCAGCAGGTCGTGGCCGTGGAGATCTTCCTGCCGGCCCCGCTGGACGCCGAGCCGGCCGGTCTCGACGGCGTCGCCACGATCATGGCCCGCGCGCTCTCCGAGGGCACGGACCAGCGTGGTGCCGAGGAGTTCGCGGCCGAGCTGGAGCGCTGCGGCGCCACGCTCGACGCGCACGCGGACCACCCGGGCGTACGGGTCTCCCTTGAGGTGCCCGTCTCCCGGCTGCCCAAGGCGCTCGGGCTGCTCTCCGAGGCGCTGATCGCCCCGGCCTTCCTGGACACCGAGATCGAGCGCCTCGTGCGCAACCGCCTCGACGAGATCCCGCACGAGACGGCCAACCCGTCCCGCCGCGCCGCGAAGCAGCTCTCCAAGGAGCTCTTCCCGGCCGAGTCGCGCATGTCCCGGCCGCGCCAGGGCACGGAGGAGACGGTCGCCGCGATCGACTCCGCCGCCGTCCGCGCCTTCTACGAGGCGCACGTCCGCCCCGGCACGGCCACCGCCGTGGTCGTCGGCGACCTGACGGGTGTCGACCTCGACAAGGTCCTCGCCGAGACGCTGGGCGCCTGGTCCGGCGAGCCGGCCGAGCCGCTGCCGATGCCGCCGATCACCGCGGACGACACCGGACGGGTCGTCATCGTCGACCGTCCCGGCGCCGTCCAGACGCAGTTGCTGATCGGGCGCATCGGTCCGGACCGCCACGACAGCGTCTGGGCGGCCCAGGTCCTCGGCACGTACTCCCTCGGCGGCACGCTGACCTCGCGCCTCGACCGGGTCCTGCGCGAGGAGAAGGGCTACACGTACGGCGTGCGGGCCTTCGGGCAGGTGCTCCGCTCGGACGCCGCGGGGAACGGCGCGTCGATGCTCGCCATCAGCGGCTCGTTCGACACCCCCAACACCGGCCCGGCACTTGACGACCTGTGGAAGGTGCTGCGGACCCTCGCCGCGGAGGGCCTGACCGACGCCGAGCGCGAGACGGCCGTGCAGAACCTCGTGGGTGTGGCGCCGCTCAAGTACGAGACGGCCGCCTCGGTCGCCGGGACGCTCGCCGACCAGGTCGAGCAGCACCTTCCGGACGACTTCCAGGCGCAGTTGTACGCGCGTCTCGCCGAGACGGGCACGGTCGAGGCGACCGCGGCCGTGGTCAACGCCTTCCCCGTGGACCGGCTCGTCACCGTGCTCGTGGGCGACGCGGCGCAGATCGCGGAGCCGGTGCGCGCGCTCGGCATCGGTGAAGTCACCGTCGTGACCGGCTGATCGCACCCGCGGACCCGGCAAGGAAGGCCTCGACGTCACGATTTCGTCGAGGCCTTCCGCTTTGCCCGAATTGAGAGGAATGGGGCGTCTGCCCTGTGGCATGTCTTACAAACAGGCGTGTTTGTTTGGCTATTGAAAGACGATCCGCATAGCGTCGGTGCGGCTGTTCGTCAGTGCACGTGCCGCATTCGCGGCAGCGGACAGTCATCGCCGAGTCCCCGTCAGGCGCGAGCCTGGGGAGCCGGGGACCCACACAGTCCCTGGGGTGAATCGGGCGCCTTCGTCACGCACGGAGGGGCTCGTAGGAGACCTTCCTGCTCCGAACCCGTCAGCTAACCCGGTAGGCGAGAAGGAAGGAAAGGAACAGCCCCTACATGGCGTTCACCCGTGCCACCGGGAAGCATCGTGGGCCGAGCCGGATGGCGCGTCGCAGCGTGGGCATCGCCGGCGTCGCGACACTCGCCACCACCGGCGTCATCGGAACCCTCGCCTCCCCGGCGCTCGCCGCCGACACGGACAACCGCTCCGTCGAGGACACCGGCCTCACGCAGGTGATCACCGAGGACTCCCTCGCGGACCGCGTCAACGCCCAGGTCGCCGCGCAGGAGCAGGAGGCCTTCGAGGCCATCGCCAAGGCGAAGGCCCAGGCCGAGGCTCGCGCCGAGGCGAAGCGCAAGGCCGAGGCCCGCGCCAAGGAGGTCCGTGAGGAGCGTGAGCGCGCCGCCCGCGAGGCCGAGCGCCGCCGCCTCAACTCCTTCCAGCTCCCCGTGGCCGGCTCGTACGTGACCACCGGCTACAAGACCGGCGGCTCCCTCTGGTCCTCCGGCAGCCACTCCGGCATCGACTTCCACGCGTCCTACGGCAGCTCGGTCGTCTCCGTCGGCTCCGGCACCGTCGTCGAGGCCGGCTGGGGCGGCGCGTACGGCAACAACATCGTCATCCGGATGAACGACGGCACGTACACCCAGTACGGGCACCTCTCGTCCATCGGGGTCTACGTGGGCCAGAGCGTCGAGCCGGGCCAGCAGATAGGCGTCTCGGGTTCGAGCGGCAACTCGACCGGCCCGCACCTCCACTTCGAGGCGCGGACGAGCTCCGAGTACGGCTCCGACCTCAACCCCATCTCGTACCTCCGCTCCCGCGGCGTCAGCCTCTGACCCCAGGCGGAAGCCGCTGACGCCACACGGAAGCCCCTGGCGTCACACGCATCGCGTCGCAAAAGCCCCGGCTCGTACTGAGCCGGGGCTTTTCGCTGACCGAAACATATGCGCGGATTCCATGGGGGCATCGGAAATTCCGGCCTGCTGCAATAGAGTCGCAGAGCGGACGCAGAACAGGCGTCGCTCGAATTGTCTCTCGCGGACCAAGGCGGAGGTCGGACATGCGCGTTCCCGCGCAATCGGTATGCACGGCGATCCGGGACGACATCGTCTCCGGCGTCTTCGAGCGGGGCGGGCGACTGACCGAGGAGCAGCTCGCGCGCCGCTACGGGGTCTCCCGTGTCCCGGTCCGCGAGGCCCTGCGCACCCTGGAGTCCGAGGGCTTCGTCGTCACCCGCCGCCACGCAGGCGCCCATGTCGCCGAGCCCACCGAGCAGGAGGCGGCCGATCTGCTCGACATGCGGGCCCTGCTCGAACCCCTGGGCGCCGCCCGCGCCGCACAGCGGCGCACCGAGGCACATCTGAAGGTGCTGCGGGGCCTGGTCAGGCTGGGTCAGGAGCGGGCCAGACGCGGCCAGGGCGAGGACCTGCGCTCGCTCGGCGGCTGGTTCCACGAGACGCTGGCGCAGGCCTCCGGCAGCCCGGCCCTGACGGCGCTGCTCACCCAGCTACGGCACAAGATCGCCTGGATGTACGCGGTCGACCAGCCCGCCCACCCCACCGAGGCCTGGTCCGAGCACGGCGCGATCGTGGACGCCGTCGCGCGCGGCGACGCCGAGCGGGCCAGGGCGCTGACGGCGCTGCATGCGGAGCGCTCGCTGGTGCTGCACCGGCTGAAAAGGCCCGAGCGCGGCCGTGTGAGGGTTTCGCAACATGTCGTCAACACGGCGAGCGTCCGGAATTAACACGTGCACCGTATACAAAGAATAGGAATTCGCTGGAGCTGATGTGCGCTGCCGGAAATACCGGCTCCAGAAAAGCGAAAACCGCGGCCGCCGGAATTCCGGCAGCCGCGGTTTCGTCGTACGGGAAAGGCGGGGTCAGACGGTCTCGGGGAGCTCGTCGAGGCCCTCGGCGACCAGCTTCGCGAGGCGGTCCAGCGCGATCTCGGCGCCCTCGGCCTCCGAGGCGAGGACGATCTCCTCGCCGCCCTGCGCGCCCAGGCCGAGCACCGCGAGCATCGAGGCGGCGTTCACGGGGGTGCCGTCGGACTTGGCGATCGTCACCGGAACGCCGGAAGCCGTGGCGGCACGGACGAAGATGGACGCGGGGCGGGCGTGGAGGCCCTCGGCCCAGCCGACGTTGACGCGGCGCTCAGCCATGGTGTTGCCCTTCAAGTCTCAAGCGGGTTGTCTAGACCAGTCTCTCATGCGGTGCGCGGTGCTCGTGCCGACCTTCGAACCGGATCGGACCGCCCTTCGGCCCTCCCCACCCTGCACGGCGCGCACCCGCGGCGCGACCGGTGCCGGTGGCCCGTACCGGCCGTAGGCTGGCCCCATGCAGAGCGCGTCGGAGCAGTCGGAAGCGGCGGATCGACCGGCATCACCGGCACCGGCCTCCACACCGGAGCACGCCTATCCCGATCACTGGGAGGCCGACGTGGTGCTCCGGGACGGCGGCACCGCGCGCATCAGGCCCATCACCGCCGATGACGCCGACCGGCTGGTCAGCTTCTACGAGCAGGTGTCGGACGAGTCGAAGTACTACCGCTTCTTCGCTCCCTACCCGCGGCTCTCCGCCAAGGACGTCCACCGGTTCACCCATCACGACTTCGTCGACCGGGTGGGTCTCGCCGCGACCGTGGGCGGGGAGTTCATCGCCACCGTCCGCTACGACCGCATCGACGACCGCGGCATGCCCGCCTCCGGTCCGGCCGACGAGGCCGAGGTCGCGTTCCTCGTGCAGGACGCCCACCAGGGGCGCGGCGTCGCCTCCGCCCTCCTCGAACACATCGCGGCGGTCGCGCGCGAGCGGGACATCCGGCGCTTCGCCGCGGAGGTGCTGCCCGCCAACAACAAGATGATCAAGGTCTTCACCGACGCGGGCTACACCCAGAAGCGGAGCTTCGAGGACGGCTCCGTCCGGCTCCACCTCGACCTCGAACCCACCGACCGCTCCCTCGCCGTCCAGCGCGCGCGGGAGCAGCGGGCGGAGGCCCGCTCCGTCCAGCGGCTCCTCACCCCCCGGTCCGTCGCCGTCGTCGGCGCCGGGCGCACCCCCGGCGGGGTCGGGCGGACCGTCCTGCGCAATCTTCTCGGCGCCGGCTTCACCGGCCGCGTCCACGCGGTGAACGCCGCACTCACCGACGGTCCCGCCGAGCTCGACGGCGTCCCCGCCCATCCCTCCGTACAGGCCATCGGCGAACCCGTGGACCTGGCGATCGTCGCCGTCCCCGCCGACCGGGTGCCCGAGGTCGTCGCCGACTGCGGCGAGCACGGAGTACGGGGCCTCGTCGTCCTCTCCGCCGGATACGCGGAGAGCGGCCCGGCCGGCCGGGAGCGGCAGCGCGAGCTCGTACGGCAGGCCCGCTCGTACGGCATGCGGATCATCGGGCCCAACGCCTTCGGGATCATCAACACCTCCGAGGCCGTCCGGCTCAACGCCTCCCTCGCCCCCCACATGCCGGCCGCCGGGCGGATCGGGCTCTTCACACAGTCCGGCGCGATCGGCATCGCGCTCCTCGCCGGGCTCCACCGGCACGGCGCGGGACTCTCCTCCTTCATCTCGGCCGGCAACCGCGCCGACGTCTCCGGCAACGACTTCCTCCAGCACTGGTACGACGACCCGGGCACGGACGTCGTCCTCCTCTATCTGGAGTCGATCGGCAACCCCCGGAAGTTCACACGGCTGGCCCGCCGCACCGCCGCGGTGAAACCGGTCGTGGTCGTCAAGGGCGCCCGGCACAGCGGCAGCGCGCCGCCCGGCCACCGGGTGCCCGTCACCCGCATCCCGCACGCCACGGTCTCCGCGCTGCTGCGCCAGGCCGGGGTGATCCGCGTCGACACCGTCACCGAACTCGTGGACGCCGGACTGCTCCTCGCCGCGCAGCCCCTTCCCGCCGGGCCGAGGGTCGCGATCCTCGGCAACTCCGAGTCGCTCGGACTCCTCACGTACGACGCGTGCCTGACCGAGGGGCTGCGCCCGCTGCGGCCGCTCGACCTGACGACCGCGGCGGGCCCGGCGGACTTCCGGGACGCGCTGGCGGCGGCGCTCGCGGACGAGACGTCCGACGCGGTCGTGGTGACCGCGATCCCGTGGGTGGGGGAGAACGGCGCCACCGAGTCCGGCGACGGAGAGGTCCTCGCGGCCTCCCTGCGCGAGGCCGTCGCGTCCGTCCCCGCCCCGGCGAAGCCCGTCGTCGTCGTCCACGTCGAGATGGGCGGCCTCGCGGAGGCCCTCGCGATCGCCACGAGCACCAGGCCGGCGCCGACGACCACAGGACCGGCGCCGACGGGGCCCCGTACGTCGCCGACGCCGGTCCGCCCCGCGACGGCCGCCACCCCGTCCACGGCCGCAACCGGCACGCGGGCCGGCACCCCGGTCGCCGACGCGACGGGAGGCCGAGGCGCCGGCCCAGACCCAGCCCAGGCCCCCCGCCCGACCACCGAGCCGCCCACCGGCCGGACCCCCGCCCAGACCACCGAGCCGCCCGCCGACCAAGCCGCCACCCAAGCCCCCGCCCCCGCCCCGGCCTCCACCCCCCAGCCGACCAGCATCCCCGCCTACCCCGCCGCCGAGCGGGCCGTGCGGGCGTTGGCCGAGGCCGTGCGGTACGGGCAGTGGCGGCGGCAGGCCGCCGAGCCCGGGCGTGTGCCCGAGTACGAGGACATCGACGAGGCCGGGGCCGCCACGCTCATCGAGCGGGTGCTCGGTGCCGGCGGTGACGCGGACACGCGGGGTGTGACCCTCGACACCGCGGACACGGGGGAGCTGCTCTCGCGGTACGGGATCCCCGTGCTGCCCACCCTCCCCGCGCCCACCCCCGACGCGGCCGTCGCCGCCGCCCGCCGGCTCGGCTACCCCGTCGCGCTCAAGACCACCGCGCCCCACCTGCGCCACCGCCCCGACCTCGGCGGCGTCCGGCTGGACCTGGCCACCGAGGAGCAGCTCCGTACCGCCTACGCCGAGCTGACCGAGGTCCTCGGCAAGCCCGAGGAGCTCCAGCCCGTGGTCCAGGCGATGGTGCCCCGGGGCGTCGACACCCTCGTCCGCTCCGCCATCGACCCCGCCGTCGGAGCCGTCCTCTCCTTCGGGCTCTCGGGCGCGGCCTCCGAGCTCCTCGGCGACACGGCCCACCGACTGGTCCCGGCCACCGACCGGGACGCCGCCGAGCTCGTCCGTTCCATCCGTACCGCCCCGCTGCTCTTCGGCTGGCGCGGATCCGCCCCCGTCGACACCCCCGCGCTGGAGGAACTCCTGCTCAGGGTCTCCCGGCTGGTCGACGACCACCCCGAGGTGGTGGCCGTCTCCCTGGAGCCGGTCGTCGTGGCGCCGGGCGGCCTCTCCGTCCTCGGAGCCACCGTCCGGCTGGCCCCGCCCCCGCCCCGCACCGACCTCGGCCCGCGCCGCCTCCCGAGTTACTGAGGATCGGAGGGGCCCCTGGGCCCCGTAGACACCTCAGGCGCCCAACTCGTCAAGTCGCGCTGCTCTGTGTGGCTCGGGATTCGAACACAGTCGGTTCGCGGTCTTGGGTTGCGCACGGATCTCCGGTCGCGCAAGAGTGCGGCTGGCACGGAGATTAGGGCTTGCGACGGTAGAGCCGGGGGGGGGAGAGTCACGTGTGCAAGATGGATGTGGCCGCCAAGGAGGCGGCGATCGCTCGGTTCCTCCACGAGTACCCGCAGGCTGTTGATGCTGGCCGTGGCCATCCTGCCCTCCAGGGATGTCAGGATGTGCGCTGGTCCGAGTTCCCGGAGTGCCCCGCCGAGATTCCGGTGCTGCTGCACGGTCTTCTCGATCAGACCGCGGCGTCCGAGGCGGAGCGAGTGCTCACCAACTCCATTCTCAACAGCATCGCCGAGATGAACGCGGCCATGCCGACAGTGCTGCCGTTCCTGTTCCGCTTGGCAAGCGACCCACAGGTCCCTGCGCGGTCCGGACTGCTGGATCTTCTGGTCGCTGTCGCCGGGTTCTCCGAGCCGATCGATGGGCGCAACGAGGCCATGGTGCGCTGGTTCGGCAGCGACAACGATCATCCCGAGCGTGAGCAGTGCCGGGCCGTGTTCACGGAACACGCGAGCGTGGTGGCGACGCTGGCGGAGGAACTGATCAGCCCTGCCGATCGAGCGACGCTTCGGCAGGCCGCCGGACTCCTGTGAGGCTTCCGCCCTCAGGCCACTTGCGCGACCGCAGAAGCGGGTGCGGCAAAGGCCACAGCCTCGTCGAAGTGGTAGCCGTGTTGGAGGCAGTGGTAGAGCTGTCCGATCATGCGGTTGAACAGGTTGCGCTGGGCTGAAGCGTGCCAGTCGCCCTGGTCGCGGCGGCGCCGGTAGTGGGCCTTGGCGCCGGGCGATGCGGTGATTGACGAGAAGGCCCAGAGGTAGCCGACGGCGTTCAGACGGTCGTTCTTCACCCACCGTCTGGTGATGGACGACTTCTTGCCGGAGGCCCGGGTGATGGGCGAGGAGCCCGCGTATGCCTTCAGGCCGCGGGCGTCGGCGAACCGGCTGCGGTCGTCTCCGAGCTCGGCAAGCATCCGGGCGCCGAGCTGGGTGCCCAGGCCGGGGAAGCTGAGGATGATCTCAGCGTCCGGGTGCTGAGGGAACGCTTCCTCCACCGCTTCGGCGAGCTGGCCGGCGGCGGTGCACGCGGCCTCCAGCTGAATGAGGAGGGCGAGCATCTGCTTGCCGAGCGCGTCCTCGACCAGCGCGGGCTGGTGGGCCCAGTCGGCCCGGAAGACCTCGCGGAGCCGTTCGGCCTCGGCCTCGATCCCGCGCTGGCGACCTGCCCTTTTGAGTGCAGCCTGGAGCTGGGTACGGGTCAATCGGGCCGCACGGGCCGGTGTGGGTGCGGTCTTGAGGAGTTCGTGGGCCTCGCGCCGGCACAGGTCATTGCGCCAGGGGTCGAAGGCGGCCAGCGCGGAGGGGTAGTACTCCCGCAGCAGGGATCGGAGCTGGTTGGAGATCTGCTGCCGATTCCATGTCGCGTCCTGCTGGGCTCGGGCGAGAACCGCGACGGCCCGGGCTAAATCGGAGTCGTCCGGGAGCGGCCGGTGGGCGTGCATGTCGGTGCGGAGGATGTTCGCCAGGACCAGTGCGTCGCCGGGGTCAGACTTCTTCCGGGAGACCGAGTGGCGGTCGCGGTAGCGGGCGGCGGCCATCGGGTTGATCGCGAACACCTGCCGCTTGCCGGTCCGCAGCACGGCGACGAGCAGGCCGCGGGAGGTCTCGATCGCGACCGGGATCGGGCTGTCCTCAGTGTCTCCGTATTCGGCGAGCAGATCCAGCAGGATCTTGTACCCGGTGGCGTCGTCAGTGATGTGGCGCTTTGCCAGAGTTTTCCTCCCCATGGACTGTTCTTGCTGATCACGAGCTCATGCGGAACCACGCAGCGACCTAATCCCAGGACTCGACACGAGGGTCGGTCCGCCACCTCAGTAGCTGTTCGTGGCACCAGCTCACCCCACGGGCCTCGGTCTATGCGGGAGCTCGGGATGGCTCGGGCGTATCAAGAGGTCACCGTGTGGCGGGCTCGCACCACCAACACCAACGAGTGATCAAGGTGCGGGTGCTGACGCTGGACGGTCCTGGGCGGCGCACGATCTGTCGCGAGGCGTTCAGGCCGTGAGAACTCAAGGCGTCACGCCCAGCACCGACGAACATCAACATCCGCACTGTGGTGGCGGCCGGGAAGGTGCCGAGACCCGCACGATCTCCGTAGAGGCATCGCGTGCCCGGATTACGGAAGGCGTCGCCTCGACACCCGCCCGACCACCATCACAACGAGCGCCAGGACCGCCCACCGATCTACGGGAAGGCTTCACGAGCCCGGATGGAGTCAGATGTCACAGCCCCGGCGCTCTCGAACGGCCCGGCCCCCTTCACAATCGGCCAAGCCGTCCTTACATACGGATTAGGATGGAGCCCATGGCGAAGAGCGGTACGACGACCCAGGGGCTGCGCGCGGCGATCGAGCGCAGCGGCTACTACCCGGCCCTCGTGGCCGAGGCGGTGGAGGCCGCTGTCGGCGGCGAGGCCGTGGCGTCGTACGTGGTGCACCAGGAGACCACCTTCGACGCGAACGAGGTCCGGCGCCACGTCACCGTGCTCGTCCTGACGCCGCACCGCTTCATCGTGAGCCACACCGACGAGCAGGCTGCCGACACCAGCTCCCCGACCCCGTACGCCACGACGTCCACCGAGTCCGTGAAGCTCGACCGGATCGCTTCGGTCGTCGTCAGCCGTGTCGTGGCCAACCCCGAGTCGTACACCCCGGGCACGCCGCCCCGCGAGGTGGTGCTCACCATCGGCTGGGGCGCCGTCTCCCGGATCGACCTGGAGCCCGCCGCCTGCGGCGACGCCAACTGTGACGCCGACCACGGCTACACGGGCAACGCCACCGCCGACGACCTCAGCCTGCGGGTGAGCGAGGCCGGCGACGGCCCGGACACCGTCCGGCAGACCCTCGCCTTCGCCCAGGCGCTCTCCGAAGCCATCGCGGCCACCGCCGCGCCCACGCGCTGATGGTCCAGCCCACCGCCGTCGCTCACGGCTGGCCCGACGACCCGGTCCCGCTGTCCCCGGACACCGCACCGGTGCCCGAGTACACCTTCGGCTCCCTCGGCGACGTGCTCCCGACGCTCGTCGCGGCACAGGGCGTGCCCGGCTTCGCCCCGAGGATCGCCGAGCTGACCCCGGCCGACCGGAACTGCGTCTTCCTGATCGACGGGCTCGGCTGGGAGCAGATCAAGGCCCATCCGGACGAGGCCCCGTACCTCACCTCGCTCCTCGGCTCCTCGCGCGGCGACACGGGCCGGCCGATCACCGCCGGCTTCCCCGCCACCACCGCGACCTCGCTCGCCTCGGTCGGCACCGGCCGCTACCCCGGTACGCACGGACTGCCCGGCTACACCGTGCGCAACCCCGACACCGGCCAGCTGATGAACCAGCTGCGCTGGAGGCCGTGGAGCGAGCCGCGCGTCTGGCAGCCGTACCCCACCGTCTTCCAGCTCGCGCACAAGGCCGGGGTCCACACCGCCCAGGTGTCCTCCCCGATCTTCGAACAGACCCCGCTCACGATGGTCGCGCTCAGCGGCGGAACGTTCCACGGACGGCTCTCCGGCGAGGAGCGCATGGACTTCGCCGCCGAGCAGCTCGCCGCCGGCGACCGCTCGCTGGTCTACACGTACTACAGCGAACTCGACGGCGCGGGACACCGCTTCGGCATCGACTCCGACGCGTGGCGCGGCCAGCTGATGTTCGTCGACCGGCTCGTGCAGCGTCTCGCCGAGCAGCTGCCGCCTCGCTCGGCGCTGTACGTCACGGCCGATCACGGCATGGTCGACATCCCCTTCGACGAGCAGCACCGCATCGACTTCGACGAGGACTGGGAGCTGCGCGCGGGCGTGGCCCTGCTCGGCGGCGAGGGCCGTGCGCGTCATGTGTACGCCGTGCCCGGCGCCGAGGCGGACGTCCTCACCTGCTGGCGCGAGGTGATCGGCGAGCAGTTCTGGGTGGCGAGCCGGGACGAGGCCATCGCCCTCGGCTGGTTCGGCGACGAGATCGACGAGCGGGTGTTCGGCAGGATCGGCGACGTGGTGGCCGCGGCCCACGACGACGTCGCGATCACCGCGTCCGTCAACGAGCCCCACGAGTCGGCGATGGTCGGCATGCACGGGTCCATGACCCCCGCGGAGCAGCTCGTCCCGCTGCTCGAAGTCCGTTCCTGAACCCTGCGCCGCACGCCCTCCCCACGACCTGAAAGGTCCCTGACCCGTCATGCCCGAGCTGGTCTTCTTCTCCGGAACCATGGATTGCGGGAAGAGCACCCTGGCTCTCCAAATCGGCCACAACCGCTCCGCTCGGGGACTCCAGGGCGTGATCTTCACGCGTGACGACCGGGCGGGCGAGGGCAAGCTGTCCTCCCGCCTGGGCCTGGTCACGGAGGCGGTGGAGGCCACGCCCGAGCTGGATCTCTACGGGTTCGTGGTGGAACTCATGTCGCGGGGCGGCAAGGTCGACTACGTCATCGTGGACGAGGCCCAGTTCCTCTTGACAGAGCAGATCGATCAGCTGGCCCGGATCGTGGACGATCTGTCTCTCGATGTGTTCGCGTTCGGTATCACCACGGACTTCCGGACCAAGTTGTTCCCGGGTTCGCAGCGGCTGATCGAGCTGGCGGACAGGGTGGAGACGCTTCAGGTCGAGGCGATGTGCTGGTGCGGGGCGCGGGCCACCCACAACGCGCGCACGGTGGGTGGTGAGATGGTCGTGGAGGGTGAGCAGGTCGTGGTGGGGGATGTGGGCGGGGCCGCGGAGATCGTCGGGTACGAGGTGCTGTGCCGCCGTCATTACCGCAAGCGGATGACGAGCGCGTCGGCGCGGGCGGCGGCACTGTCGCCTGATGTGCTGCCGGTCACGTCGGGCTGACCGGCTGGTGTTGCTCCCCCAGGGCTGATCAGGAGAGTCCAGGTCACTCCACCTTCCACAGCCACACCGTGTCGTCGCTGCCGGGGCTGCTGCCGCTACTGCATCCTGCGGCCACCGTCTTCCCGTCCGTGCTGTATGCCAGCGACTCGACGGAGGCGCCGGTGTCGAAGGTTGTGGTGGAGGTACCCGAGGCCGTGGACCACACGACGACCTTGCCGTCCCGGTCACCGCTGGCCAGATGGCTCCCGCTCGGGTGGAAGGCGAGCGCCTGGACCGGGGCGTCGTGCCCCTCCAGGGTGGCGACGTCCCGGTGGGTACTGGTGTTCCACAGTTGCACCCCGTCACCCTGATCCCCGAAGGCCAGGAGCTGCCCGTCGGGGCTGAAGACCGCGTCGGTCGCGACCGTGGCCTTGAGCGTGGCCGCGACCGAATTTTCCGGCATCCTCCGCAGCTGGACGGGCGAGCTGGTAAGCAGGAGTGTCCCGTCCGGGCTGTACGCGGCCGGGCCGTTCTTCACATCCTTGTTCAGGGCGAGCCGGGATCCGGAAGCGGTGTCCCACAGGTACAGGCCGAGGCCGCTGCTGGCGGCCAGCGTCTTCCCGTCCGGGCTGAGCCCCAGCCCGTGCACGTACCCACTCTGGAGCTCGCCCGTCGTCTCGCCGGTGAACGTCCCGACCGTACGGCCCGAGGCGACGTCCCACTTCAGGATCTGGTGCTCCTCCGCCCGGTACAGCACCTTGAGATCGGGGCTGAAGACGTACGGCTGCATGTACTTGGCAACACTGATGCGTGTGGACCTGCTTTCCCTGCCGGGCATGGACCAGCGCCAGATCGAGCCGTCCCCTCCGGCGGCGGCCAGGGTCTTCCCGTCCTCGCTGAAGGCGATCTCGTACGCACTGCTGGGGCCGTCGAGGGTGTCGCCGTTCCTCAGCAGCAGGTAGGCGGGGACCCCGATCGCGGCGGCCGCGGCGGCCGAGATGCCGCCGATGAGCAGCGTGCGCCGCGAGGGCCCCCGGCGGGCCGGGCCCGGCACGGGGGTGTCCGGGCCCGGAGCCAGCGGCATGGCCGGCACGTACGTCTGGGTCGCCGCGTCCGCCAGGGCGCCCGGGTGCCGCGCTGCGCCGGCAGCCTGGCCGGGAGGGCTGATCGTGCCCGCGGGTACGGCCGCACGCACCGGCGCCGCATTCTGCACGGAGGTGCCCGGCCCAGCGCCGGAAGGCGTGCCCTGGGCGAGGTGCACTCGCGGGTTCGGCGGGGAGTACGGCTGCCCGTCCCCGCCCGGCGTCGCCTGCGATTCGTGCCCGGCGACGGCCGGATGCGGGGTCTGTCCGGCCGGGGTCGACACCACCGTCGGGTCGTACCGGGGCGAGGGGAGTGCCACCCCGTCGACGGCACCCGCGAACCGGGCGGGCAAGTCGTGGACGGCGGGGCGTGCGCCGGGGTCCTTGGCCAGGCAGTCGGTGAGGATGCGCAGGAACTCGCCGTCGAGGCCGTCGAGGGCGGGCGGTTCGTCCAGGATCCGCTGGACGACGGTCAGCAGGTTCGGAGCGTCGAACGGGCCGCGGCCGGTGGCGGCGAAGGCGAGCACCGAGCCGAGGGCGAACACGTCGCTGGCGGTCCCGGCCCGGTCCGCACGGATCTGTTCCGGCGACATGTAGGCGTACGTGCCGATGACCGATCCGGTCGCGGTCAGCGAACTCGCGTCCACGGCCCGCGCGATGCCGAAGTCGATGATGCGCGGCCCGTCGTCCGCGATGATCACGTTGCCGGGCTTGAGGTCGCGGTGGACGAGACCACAGCCATGGATCGCGGCGAGGCCTTCGGCGAGCCCCGCCCCGAGCCGCAGTGCCGCCGCCGGGGCGAGCGGTCCACGTTCGGCCACCACCTGGTGGAGGGTGGGGCCGGGGATGAACGCGGTGACCAGCCACGGGGACTCCGCCCCCGGGTCGGCGTCCACCACCTGCGCCGTGTGGAACCCGCCGACCTGCCGGGCCGCCGCCACCTCTCGGGCGAACCGGTCCCGGAACTGCGCGGTGGCGGCCAGCTCCGGCCGAATCAGCTTCACCGCGACCTTGCGGCCGCCCGGCGACGTACCGAGGAACACTTGGCCCATGCCACCCTCGCCCAGGCGTCCCTCCAGGCGGTAGGGGCCGACCCACTGCGGGTCGAAGGGCAGCAACGCATCCATGAATACCGTCCGTTGAGAGAGGAAGCCCCCGTCAGGTGAGCTTCCAGAGCTGGATCGAGGCGTCGGAAGGGCTGAAGGCCGCCGCGAGGGTCTTGCCGTCCGGGCTGAACTCCAGGGCCGAGATCAGGGGTGCGCCGGCCGATTCCTCGATGGTGGCGGTCAACGTGGTGCTGATCCGCCCGGTCCGCAGGTCCCACAGGCTGATCGTCTTACCCAGGTCCGCTTTGGCCTTGTCACCGACGTCGTCGCCCGGACCGAATCCGAAGCCGCCGCCCGCGATCACCGCACGGCCCGGCCGGTACGCGGCCTTGTCGATCTGCGCCTGCGGCGCCTTGAGGGCGGCGGTGGGCTGCCCGCTCGTCCTGTCCCACAGCCTGATGCCGGGTCCGGCACCGCCGATGGTCTTTCCGTCCGGGCTGATCAGCACCGTGGAGAAGCGGAACTCGAGAGCGTCGTCGGTGAACGTCCTGGCCCGGCCCCCGCCGTCGAGCTCCCACAGCAGCACGCGCTTGCCGGAGACTGCGGCCACCGCCTTGCCGTCCGGGCTGAACACCACATCGGAGACGGCGTCGTTGCCCGCGTCGAAGGTCTGGAGGTGGCGCCCGCTGACCATGTCCAGAAGCTGGAGCGTGCCTCCGGAGACCGCTCCGAGCACCGTACCGTCCGGGCTGACCGCAATCGAGTACGCGGTCCCGCCCCGGCCGTCGAATCCGGTGAGCTCCGGCAGCGGAGTACGGGTCCGTACGTCCCAGTGCCGCATGGTCCGGTCGTCGCAACTACTCACCAGCGTCCGGCCGTCCGGCGTGAAGGCCAACGCGTAGACCTGGGGGATCTCTCCCTCGAACTTCGCGACCGTACGGCGGGTGACGGTGTCCCACAGCCACAGCTCGTTTGCGGCGGAGCCGCCACTGGCCAGGGTGCGGCCGTCCGGGCCGAAGGCGAGGCACTCCACCGACTGGGCGTGCCCTTCGAGGCGGGCCACGGGCCGCGTGGGGTCCTGCTCCGGCTCGGACCAGGAGTCCCGGAAGAGGTAAGCGGGTACGGCGGCTGCGGCCGCCGCGGCGCCCACCCCGCCGAGGAGCAGGGTGCGGCGGGAGAACTGCCTGGCCGCGGCAACGGGCTCCGTCTTGAGGACGCCAGGCGTACCCGGCAGGGCGGGCGGGGTGGCGGGCTGTGTCGGCAGCGCGTGGAACCCGACGCCGGGCACCCCACCGGCCCCGGTGACCGAGAGCCGGGCCAACACCTCATCCGTGGAAGGGCGTCGGGCGGGGTCCTTGGCGAGGCACGCCTCGACCAGATCGCGCAGCGGGCCAGTCAGTCCGTCGAGCCGGGGCTGTTCGGCGGCGACCCGGTGCACGATGGCCGGCACCGTCGACGCGTCGAAAGGGCTGCTGCCGGTCGCCGCGAACGCGAGCACCGAGCCCAACGCGAACACGTCACTGGCCGGCGAGACCGCCTCGGCCCGTATCTGCTCGGGTGACATGTAGGCGTACGTCCCGATGACCGATCCGGTCCGCGTCATCGCGTCCGCGCCCGGCGCGTGCGCGATCCCGAAGTCGATGATGCGTGGCCCGTCCTCCGCGATGATCACGTTGCCCGGCTTGAGATCCCGGTGTACGAGCCCGCACCGGTGGATCGCGGCGAGCCCCTCGGCGATCCCGGCCCCGAGCCGCAGCACCGCCCCCGCACCGAGCGGACCGCCGCCGGCCACCACCTGCTGAAGCGTCGGCCCCGGCACGAACGCGGTGACCAGCCACGGAGATTCCGTTTCCGGATCGGCATCCACGACCTGCGCCGTGTGGAACCCGCCGACCTGCCGGGCCGCCGCCACCTCTCGCGCGAACCGCTCCCGGAACTGTTCGGCAGCGGCCAGCTCCGGCCGGATCACCTTCACCGCCACCTTGCGCCCGGCCGCCGACGTACCGAGAAAGACCTGGCCCATGCCTCCCGCTCCCAGACGTCCCTCGATCCGGTACGGGCCGACGGACCGGGGATCGCCGGGGCGCAGAGGCCCGGCGGGGGGCTGCCGGGTTCCATCGGGGGGTATGGGTGCTGTCACGCACGGAATTGAACCATGATCCGCCGTCAGTCGCGGGAGGGATTGGACGCTCCTCACACATGGCGGATGCCCAAGCAAAAGGACCCTGGCCCTCCAGATCGCCCACAACCGTGACGCGCGCGGGCTCCAGGGCGTGATCTTCACCCGTGACGACCGGGCGGGCGAGGGCAAGCTCTCGTCCCGGCTCGGGCTGGTGACAGAGGCTGTGGAGGCGCCCGAGGGCATGGACCTGTACGCGTACCTGGTGGCCCAGTTGTCGAAGGGCGGCAAGGCCGACTACGTGATCGTGGACGAGGCGCAGTTCCTCGCCCCGGAGCAGATCGACCAGCTGGCCAGGATCGTCGACGACCTCGGCCTCGACGTGTTCGCCTTCGGCATCACCACGGACTTCCGCACCAAGCTCTTCCCCGGCTCCCAGCGTCTGGTCGAGCTGGCGGACCGTCTGGAGCAGCTTCAGGTGGAGGCCCTGTGCTGGTGTGGAGCCCGCGCCACGCACAACGCCCGCACGGTGGGCGGCGAAATGGTCGTCGAGGGCGCCCAGGTCGTGGTCGGCGACGTCAACCGGCCCGCGGAGGAGATCGGCTACGAGGTCCTCTGCCGCCGCCACCACCGCAAGCGCATGACGTCCGCCACGGCCCACGCGGGCGCCCTCTCCCCGGACGTCCTCCCGGTCAACCACGCCTGACGGACAGGCTTTTTGGAGCCCCGAGCCGGGCCGGCTCGCCCGGCGGGGTCAGGGCTGCGGTCGTCCTGAGCGGTGTGCGGAGCGGTAGCGGCTTGGGGACTGGCCGCGGGCCCGGGTGAAGGCGCGGGAGAACGCGAACTCGCTGGTGCAGCCGATGCTTTTGGCGATGATGCTCAGCGGCTCACGGTCCTCGCGCAGACTTCGCGCCGCCAGCTCCATCCGCCGGCGGGTGAGGCAGGACTGCGGTGGTTCGCCCACCAGGGCGGTGAACCGCCGGGTCAGGGTGGCGCGGGAGACGCCGCCGCGCTGGGCGAGTTCCTCCGTGGTCCAGGGGTGGGCGGGCTGCTCGTGCATGAGGGTGATCGTCGCGGCCACCTCGGGATCACGCAGGCCACACAGCCAGGAGGCCCCCGCGTCGTCGTGGGAGGCGAGCCACTGCCGGACGACGTGCGCCAGCAGGACGTCGACGAGCCGGTCGACGAGGGTCTGGGACCCCGGGCCGCGTTCGAGGAGTTCCGAGGCCAGCATCCGCAGGCAGTCGGCCAGGTCCCGGCGACGAGTCGCACGGGCTCCCGGTCGTGCTCACCTTCCACCGGGGCGAGTGGTGCCCGTACTGCAACCTGCGACTGCGCAGCTATCAGCAGTCGCTCGGTGAGTTCCAGGCTCTCGGCGCACAGCTGATCGCCGTCTCGCCGCAGACGCCTGACCATTCCCTGTCGTTCGCCGAGAAGAACGAACTCGCGTTCTCCGTGTTGTCTGACGAGGGCAACGAGACCGCGCGCCTACGGACTGCTGTTCGAGGTCGACGAGGCCATGCGCGAGACCTATCCGCGGGTGGGCAGCGATCCGCTCGCGTCCAACGGCGGCGACCGCCGCAGCTGGGAACTGCCCGCCCAGGCCGCCTACGTCATAGCGCCTGACGGCAAGGTCCTGTTCGCGCGGGTCGATGGCGACTACCGGCGTCGTACCGAACCCGCCGACATCATCGAGGCGCTCCGGCAGCCCGGTGGGCGCCGGCGACCGGCGAGCGGTCGTCGGGCCAGGATGGGTCCGATGTGGGTGCCCGTCGACCACGCCTGACGAGGCGCCTCGTCGGCCGCCACGGCAGCGCGTCACGCGCTGGGTTCGACGGACAGCGACGTCTGCTCGGAGAGCGTGCGGAGGAAGTCGGGCGCGTCGAAGATCGCGCCGGCGGAGGCGACGCCGACCGTCCTGATCCGGCCTGTGAGGACGCGGTGGACCGCTTCCACCGCGAGCGGCGCGCTGAAGGCGTAGATGTCCTGGCCGCTCGCCGTGAGGCGCCGCTCCTCGTCGCCGGAGCGCACGACGACGTCGACGACGAACGTCTGGTCCGAACGTCCGCTCTCGTCGACCGCGGTCGGCGCCGGCGTCTCCGGAGCCACCACGTCCCTGACCGCCTCCACGTTCATGTACGTGCGCACCTCGGGGACGGCCAGGTGGCTCGGGACGGTGACGACGTCGGCCATGGTGAACTCGCCGATCACGGACCGGACGCCCGTCGGGTCGGGGAAGGACCACTTCGTCGCCGGGGGAGCGTCGTCGCGGTACTGCATGCGGCCCTCGCTGAAGACGACGCGCCGGCCCTCCCTGCGCTCCCGGGAGACGGTGCCCGCGCTGCGGGTTCCGGCGGTGGGGTGCCAGCTGCTCAGGGCATATGCGACGTGCGCCTCGTCGGCCGAGGTCCAGTCGCCCATCGCCGCGGTGACCAGGAGGTCCCCGAGGCCGCCGAAGAAGGCCATCGCCGGGATCACGACGGTGCCGGCCTCGGCGGCGCGGTCCGCGAACCGCGCGAACGTGTCGGCGTTGGCCTCCAGTTCGGCGGCCACGTCCACGTACGGGATCCCGGCGCGCAGTGCCGCCTCGATCACGGGGGCCGCGGTCGAGGCGAAGGGCCCGGCGACGTTGATCACGGCGGCCACGCCGGTCAGGGCACGGTCCAGCGAGGCCGGGTCGTCGACCGTGGCCGGCCGGACGGCGAGGCCCGGGTAGGACGCGCCGAGCGCCTCCAGCTTGTCGGCGTCGCGCCCGGTGAGGACCGGCGCGAACCCCCGGTTCAGCAGCTCCGCCACCACGAAACGGCCGGTGTGCCCGTAGGCACCGAACACCGCTACCGCCTGACCCGCTACCGCCTGACCCGTGACCGTCTGAACCTGTGTCATCGACTTCTCCTGCCGCTCTCGTTTGTTCAACTGTGAACATCTTGCACGGTGGCGGTCGTCCGGCGTGAGTGTCTGGAACGACATGGTGCGTACAATTTCGGACATGAAGACAGTCGCGTTGGCCGTCACGGACGGAATGCTGCACTTCGAACTCGCCTTGGCCTGCGAGGTCTTCGGAT
Organism: Streptomyces sp. NPDC055103; assembly: GCF_053607625.1. Classification (NCBI taxonomy): domain Bacteria; kingdom Bacillati; phylum Actinomycetota; class Actinomycetes; order Kitasatosporales; family Streptomycetaceae; genus Streptomyces; species Streptomyces sp. NPDC055103. The sequence goes on along the minus strand of NZ_JBSGTX010000005.1, from coordinate 125,177 downwards.
CCGACCTCACCCACCTGGTCGACCCCTGGTACGGCTTCTCCCTCCACGGGCCCGGTGCCGTGCGGGTCGGCAGGTTCCAGCTGGAGCCCGACGCCGGACTCGACCGGCTCCCATACGCCGACACGGTGATCGTCCCGGGCTGGGCCGACGTCGACGTGGACCCGCCCGCCGAGCTCGTCGACGCGGTGCGCGCCGCCCATGAGGCGGGCGCGCGCGTGGCCTCCCTGTGCACCGGCGCGTTCGTCCTGGCTGCCGCCGGACTCCTCGACGGGCGGCGCGCGACCACGCACTGGGCGCACACCCGGGTCCTGGCCGAGCGCTACCCCCGGGTCGAGGTCGATCCGGACGTGCTCTACGTGGACAACGGCAGCGTGCTCACCTCCGCCGGCAAGGCCGCCGCCATGGACCTGTGCCTGCATCTGGTCCGCCTCGACCACGGCTCGGCGATCACCAACACGGTCGCCCGCCGCCTGGTCGTACCCCCGCAACGGGCGGGTGGCCAGGCGCAGTTCGTCACCACGCCGGTGCCGGCCCAGGAGAACCACCCGCTCACCGCGCTGTTCCCCTGGGTCGTCGAACGGCTCGACCACCCGCTGACCGTGGAGGACCTGGCCCGCCGGGCACGGATGAGCTCGCGCAACCTGGGCCGCCACTTCCGGGCGGCGACCGGCACCACGCCGCTGCAGTGGCTCCTGACGCAACGCATCCGCCGCGCCCAGGAGTTGCTGGAGGCCACCGACGACAGCGTCGACGCCATCGCCACGGCGACCGGCATGGGCACCGCCACGACGCTGCGCCGGCACTTCAACCGCACGGTCGGCGTACCGCCGGACACGTACCGCCGTACCTTCCGTTCGCGGTCGCGCGGCGCGGGGTCCGGCCTCGGCCCCGTTACGTCTCCGGGGGCGCGGTAGGCGGGCGGAGCGAGCGGGTCAGGTGGTCGAGGGCGGCGCCGTCGGCGGGTGCCGTGCCCGTGAGGGTGCCGACCAGCGCCTGGGCGAGGACCGTCGCCGCGCCGATCCGGGTGTCCTCGCGCTCGTCCCCGGTGGCCTTGCCGATCACGGCGTCGCGCACCACGTGTGAGATCTCGTCGCCCGTGAAGAGTTCGGGGAACGACCCGACGGCGTGGACCGCGGCGCGGACGGCGAGGTCACCGGCTTCGTCCTCAGCGGCGAGCGCGTCCCCACCACCTACATCTCCGGCGACAACGCCTCGGTCACGGTCGCCGGGCAGGTCGGGGACCGCGTCAGGAAGGAGATCGGCCCCATCGACACGGCCGTCCTCTTCGCCGGCGCCGCCCGCACCCCCGCGATCCTCGACAACGCGCCGCTGACCCTCACCTCGAAGAACGCGGCCCTCGTGGCCAAGGAGCTCGACCCCCGCAAGGTCGTCCCGGTCCACACCGACAGCTGGAACATCTACTCCGAAGACCTGACCTTCCTGGTGGGGGCCTTCAAGGAGCAGGGCATCGACGGGAAGCTCGTCGACCTCGCGCCCCACGGCGCGGAGGAGGACCTCTCCTGACCGGCCCCGCCGTCACCTCCCGCACCTCCCGCAACCCTCCCGCACCTCCCCTCGTACCGAACCGGAAGGAACCGCCATGACCGTGTCCGCCACCCTGCGCGATGTGATCGGCCTGCCCCAGGAGCTCCCGCGCCTGGGCGACTCCACCCTGATCATGATCGACTTCCAGAACACCTACCGCGCCGGCGTCATGCGGCTCGACGGGGCCGAGGAGGCCGTGGCCGCCGGCGCCCGCCTGCTCGCGGCCGCCCGTGCCGCCGGCGCGCCCGTCGTGCACGTCGTGAACGACGGCGGCGAGGGCACTCCGTACGACATCCGGGCCGAGATCGGCTCGATCAGTGCCGAAGTCGCCCCGGTCGAGGGCGAGAAGGTGGTCGTCAAGCAGTTCCCGAACGCCTTCCACGCGACGGAGCTCGAGGAGACCCTCAAGGACCTCGGCGTCGCCGGCGGAGACCTCGTCATCGCCGGATTCATGACGCACATGTGCGTCCTCTTCACCGCGCAGGGCGCCTTCAACCTCGGCTACCGCCCGACCGTGGTCGCCGAGGCCACCGCCACCCGCTCCCTGCCGGCGCCGGACGGCACCGTCGTCGCCTCGGACGCGCTCCAGGTCGCGAGCCTGACGACGGTCTCCGACCTGTTCGGAACCGTCGCCCGCACGGTCGACGACCTCGTGTCTCCGGCACCGGCCGGCTGACCCAGCCGGTGGGGCGGCACCGGGAGTTCACCCGGGGTGCGCCGGAAAACCGCCTGGTGATCGGTTACGGGTCGTCCGCCTCGGCGGTAATGGCGGTCGGCCCGTGACGTCTCCACCTCCGGGCGTCTCCCGCTCCGTGTGCCCCCTGGAGGACGTGTGCCCCCCGCCGCCGACGCCGTGCTCGACGAGGTCGACGGCGAGGAGGGGAGCGGCGGGTCCCGGCGTCCCCCTCGCCTCCGATCGGTACTCCGGTCGGCGCTCAGGTCACCGCTCCGGTCGCCGCGTCGCCCGTTCGCCCCGGCCGCCGCCGCCCCGCTCGCCGCGTCCCTGTTCACCGCCGCGCTGCTCTGCCTCGCGACCGCGCTGTCCCGCACGTACCCCTTCGGGCCGGTGACCAGGAACATCGTCGATCTCGGCCAGCAGTACCTGCCGTTCCACGCCTACTGGCGCGCCCTCCTCCTCGGTGAGACGCACGGCGACGCCTTCCTCAACTGGAACTCCGGCTTCGGCTCCAACTTCCTCGGCGACATCGGGACCTATCTGAGCAGCCCGTTCGATCTGCTCGTCGTCCTCTTCCCGGCGGACCGGATCGAGCTCGCCCTCTACGTCGCCACCGCGGTCAAGATCAGCGCCGCGGGAGCCGCCGCGGCGCTCCTGCTCCTGCGGCTGCGCCCCGGCCCCTGGCCCGTCGCCGCCGTCCTCGGCACCGCGTACGCACTCTCCGGCTGGACCCTCAACCTCGGCGCCACCGTCCCGATGTGGCTCGACGGGCTCGTCGCCTTCCCGTTGCTCTGCCTGGTCGGCGAGTGGGCGCGCACCGGCCGCCGCCCCGTCCTCGGCCCCCTGGTCGTCGCCCTGGCCTGGATCGCCAACTTCTACACCGCGTACATGGCCACCCTCGGCGCGGCCGTCTTCCTCGGCGTCAGGCTCCTCACCGCGGACGAGCACGCGGCCGCCCGGCAGCGGATCGCCGGGGCGTTCCGCGCCGCGCGGAGCGTGCTCATCGGCGTCGGGCTGGCCGCACCGCTCGTCGTGGTCGTCTTCCTCGGCACCAAGGTCGCCGACCCGACCCCCGTGACCACCTTCGCGCCCGCCGCCTGGACGGACCTCCTCGCCCGGTTCCTGCCCGCCACCGCGAGCCTGGCCAGCCCCGCCCTCTTCATCGGTACGCCCGCCCTCGCGCTCGCCCTGACGCTGCCCTTCAACGGGGCCGTCGCCCCGCGCGTCCGGGCCGGGTGGACGGCGGCGATCGTCCTGGTGACGCTCTCCCTCCAGTGGGAGCCCACCCATCTGCTCTGGCACGCGGGAGCCTCCCCCAACGGTGCTCCGTACCGTCAGGCCTTCGTCCTGAGCGGGCTGTTGCTCGTCGCCGCCTGGTTCTCGGTCGCCCAGGGCGTACCCCGGCCGGCCGCGCTCCTCGCGGGCGGCGCCCTGCTCGGACTCCTGGCCTGGGCGGCCCGGGGGAGCGCCGACATCGACGACTGGACCTTTCCCGCCTTCCTCGCCGCCGCGGCGACGGCGCTCGCCGCCGCCCTCCTCGCCCGGGCAGGCGTCCGGCGGAACGCCGCCGGGGAGGCCGCGCAGGTCGGCGGCGAGGCCGCGCAGGTCGGCGGCGACCCCGCTCAGGTCGGCGGAGACCCCGCTCAGATCGGCCGGAACGTGGCCGGCGTCGGCCGGAACACCGCCCGCGCCGCTGGGAACGCCGCCCGCTTCCTGCCCCTCCTGCCCGCCCTCGCCGTGGTCCTCCTCGTCGTCGCCCAGGCCGGCGAGACGGTCGTCACCGGGAAGCGGATCGAGGAGCAGCAGCGGAGCGAGGTCGCCTGGTCGCCCCGTACCGGCCCCTGGCACGCAGCCGCCGCCCGCGAGGTCGCGCGCGCGGACGCCTGGCCCCGCTCCCGTACGGACCCGGGCGAGGTGCCCGGCGGCAACGACGTCCTGCTCGTCGGAGGCCAGGGCGCCGACTACTACAGCAGCCTCACCTCCGACGTGACCTCCTCCACCCTCGCCGCCCTGGGCTTCGGCTACTACGCCAAGGGCCGGCACCCGGTCACCCTCGACAACCCCGTGACCGACGCGCTCTTCTCCATCGGCACCCGGATGCGCTCGGAGCCCACGGAGCCGGTACGGCAGGACGCCCGGCCCCGCGCCACGGTCACCGTCACGACGACGCCCGTGCCGCCGTTGGTGACCGTCCGTCCGCGCGAGGCACGCGCCCCGCGCCCGGAGGACTCCGCCTTCGTCCGCCAGGAGCTCCTGCTCGGCTCCTCGGTGTATGAGCTGCCGCGGGACACGCGCCGCACGGGACGCACGCTGACCGCCCGCTGCACGGCGGGTTCCGAAGTCTGGTTCTGGGCCCCCGAGTACAAGGGTTCGGCGACGCTGTCGGGAACGGGAACGGGAACGGGAACGGGAACGGGAACGGGAACGGGAACGGGAACGGGAACGGGAACGGGAACGGGAACGGGAACAGGAACAGGAGCTGGGGAGCGTCCCGTCACCTTCGAGGGCAAGCCCCCCGCCGTACGCGCCCCCATGCGGGCCCTCGGGACCGTGCCCGCCTCCGGCGAGGTGCGGATCGACCTGCTGCCCAAGGCCGGGATCCGGCTGCCCCGCCGGCCGGTCGCCTGCCTCGACCGCGCGCGGCTCGACTCCGCCGTACGACAGCTCACCGCCACCGGAGCCACCCGGGTGAGCGCCGGCGGCCACAGCGTCACGGCCGAACTGCCCCCGGGCAGCACGGGCGTCGCCGTGCTCGCCGTGCCCCGCATCTCCGGCTGGCGCTGCGCCGCGGGCGACGCGGAGGCCGCGCCCGCCCGCGCGTACCAGGGGCTCGTCGCCGTCCCCCTCGACGGGCGGGCGACCACGGTCAGCTGCTCCTTCCGGCCGCCGGGGCTCCGGCTCGGCGGCGCCGCCGGAGCCGCCGCGCTCCTCGCCCTGGCCGCGACCGCGCTCCTCCACCGCCGGTCACTCCGGCACCGCCAGGCGCTCGGCCACCAGCGGTGGCGTGACCGCCGCCCGTCAGGCGGGTCGCGTCCCTGACGGGTTTCCATCAGGGACGACAAGAGTTCACCCGGAGTGCACCCGTGGCTCGTCGGGCCGGAAAAGTGGACGGCTAACGTGCCCGCCGTACCGGCGTTTGATCGTTCGATTCAGTGTGGGGATTCCGAGTGCCAAAACTGTCCGTCGTCGTCCCGTTCCACAATGTCGGGCCGTATGCTCCCGACACCCTGCGCAGTCTCGCGAACAACGCGAACCCGGAATTCGAGTTCCTGCTGATCGACGACTGTTCGACGGACGACACCCCGGAAATCCTCGACCGCTGGCGTGACCGACTTCCGAACGCCACCGTCATCCGGCACGAGACGAATCTCGGCGTCGCCCAGGCGCGCAACACCGGAATCGACGCGGCGCGGGGCGACTACCTCACCTTCCTGGACGGCGACGACTGGTACGCGCCCGGCCACCTGAGCGCCGCCGTGGCCGGAATCTCCCGTCTGGACTGCGATTTCGCCCGTACCGACCACGTCCTGTCCGAGGGCCGGAAGCGGCAGATCCGTTACGCCCCCGCCAAGATCCGCGACGCGGTGATGGACCCCAGGGACGGCATCTCGCCCGCCAGTATGGTGACGATGGTCGATTATCCCTTCGTCCCCTTCGGTATTTACAGCGGCCGGCTCTTCGAGAACGGCGCCTCGCGTTTCGAGACCTCTCTCCGAACGGCGGAGGACCGCCTCTGGATCTGGCGTCTCCACCTCAAGGCGCGGACCTTCGCGGCGCTTTCCCTGCACGGTGTCTTCTACCGACGGGGCGTCACCACGTCGCTCACCCAGATCACCGACAACCGGCAGCTGGACTTCATTCCCTCGTACGATCTCCTGCTCGACGACGTCTCCCAGGACGCCGAAGCGGACCGATTCCTGCCGAAGGCGGTCCGCACCTACTGCGCGATGATCGCCTTCCACATGGGCAAGGTCGGCACGTACGAGCCCGAGGTCGCCGCACGGCTGCGCACCGACGTCGGCGACGCCCTGCGCCGCATGCCGCAGCACGTCCTCGACGAGACCCTGACCACCATGGACATCCCTCGCAGCACCCTCCTCCGGAGCCTGCGCGAACCCGGAAGGACCGTCTGGCCCATGGCTCCCGACGCCAACCCGGCCATGGCCCCCGACGCGACGCCCACGGTGGCTCCCGACGCCATGCCCACCACGGCTCCCGACGCCCGCCGGGTGCAGATCTTCCAGGTGTCCACCCTCTACGGCGCGGCCACCCTGGCTGCCGCGCTGGACGCCGGACAGTTCGGCCCCCGCGAGGAGGCCCGCCGCCTCCTGCTGATCTCGCACAACGCGGAGATCCCGGAGACCGCGCTGCGCCTGGAGACGATGACCGGCTACGAGCGGATCGCCGCCCGCTTCGACGGCACGCTCGACTGGAACGAGACGATCCACCCGTACCACCCCGCCGCCTGGGCACCCCGGCCCGAGGAGGCCCCGCTGTGGCAGCGCGTGCTGCGGAGCGCCTGGGACCTCGGCACCGCCCGCGTCGAGCTGATCGTCGAATCGATCCAGGTCAACCCCGCCAAGGCACTCGCCGCCGCCTTCCCCGAGAGCTCGGTCGAGGTCTACGCGGACGGCCTCATGAGCTACGGCCCGACGCGTACCGACCTCGCCCAGTCGATCGCCATCCGCGTCCGCCGGGTCCTCCACCTCGACCTGGTGCCCGGGCTGCGGCCCCTGCTCCTGAGCGAGTACGGGGTCGAGCCCGAGCTCGTCCCCGACAGCGCCTTCCGGGCGGTGCTCGCCGAGATCGCCGAGGCCTCCCGCGCCGGCGCGGACCCGGGTTCGCCGATCGCGCTCGCCGTCGCCGCCGGGCCGACGGCCCTCCTGCTCGGCCAGTACCTTGCCGCCCTCAACCTCCTCACCGCAGAGGAGGAAGAGGAGCTGCACGTGCGGATGCTGCGGGGAGCAGCCGCCGCCGGACACGGTTCGGTGGTCTTCAAGCCGCACCCGACCGCACCCGTCCGCTACTCCCAGGCCCTCCACGAGGAGGCGGCGGAGCTCGGCGTACGGCTGACGGTCCTCGACGGGCCGCTGCTCGCCGAGACCTTCTACGAGCGGTGCCGGCCGCGACTCGTCGTCGGCTGCTTCTCCACGGCGATGCTGACCGCCGCCGTCTACTACGGCATCCCGATCGCCCGCGTCGGCACGGCCGAGGTTCTCGAACGGCTCACACCCTTCGAGAACAGCAACCGGATCCCGCTCACCGTCGTCGACCACCTGGTCGCGGACCTGGAGGGGGGCGAGGCGCCCGCGGTCCCCGGAGCGGCCCCGGACTCCCTCGCGCCCCTGGTACGGGCCGTCGGCTACTGCATGCGGCACAAGAGCCACCCGGGGCTCCGGGAGGAGGCCACCCGATTCCTGGCCGAGCACCACGCGGAGCCCGGCATCGCGCACCACTTCACCGCCGAGCGGCTGGCCCAGCTCGGCCTGCCGGGCGGGGCGGACGCCGCTGTCCCGGAGCAGGCCGACACCGGAACGTCCCGCTTCCGCCGCGGTCTCGCCCGGGCCAGAAGGTCCTGAACCGCGGTCAGCGCTTGGCGGACCTGACGAGCGTGAACACCGCGCCCTCCAGGTCCGTCACCAGCGTGTGCCGCCCCGCCGTGCCCTCCCTCGGCGGCCTCAGCACATGACCGCCGAGCTCCACGACGAGCCGGGCGGACACGTCCGTGTCCTCGACCTCGAAGTACGTCATCCAGTGCGCGCCCCGGTCCCTCGGCAGCGCGTTCCCGACGCCGTGCAGGGAGGCCACCGGGCGGCCGTCCAGGTGGAGCGTGGCGAAGTCGAAGTCGGCGGAGACGAAGGGCTCCACCTCGTAGCCGAAGACCGACCGGTAGAACTTGCCGACCGAGGACGTCTCGTACGTGAGGAGCTCGTTCCACACCGGGGTCCCCGGCGGGCCGGCGGTCGCCGTGCCGTGGTGCGCCTCCGCCTGCCAGACGCCGAAGACCGCGCCCACCGGGTCGGAGCAGATCGCCAGTCGGCCGGCCTCGCCCGCGTCCAGCGGGCCGACCGCGACCGTGCCGCCGCAGCCGCGGATCGTCTCGGCGGTCTCGTCGGCGTCGTCGGTGGCCAGGTAGGTGGTCCAGGCGATGGGCAGATGCCGGTCGGGCGGCAGCTGGCCGATGCCCGCCACCTCCTTGCCGTCGAGCAGCGCCCGGACGTACGGGCCGAGGTGCTGCGGGCCGGGCACGAACTCCCAGCCGAAGAGCGCGTGGTAGAACTCCCGTGTCGCGTCAAGCCCGTGCACCATCAGGCTCACCCAGCAGGGCGTGCCTGGTGTCCGCCGAGTCGCCTCGGTCATCGTCACTCTCTCCTCGGACCATCGTCGTGGCCGTGCCGCGTGCCTCAGGGCCCTGTCCGACCCTGACCGCCGGACCGACCCCATGGCCGATGGTCGCACCGACGGGCGGGCGGCGCGTCCCGGCCGCACCGCTTTTCGGGGGCGCGTTGTCGCGGGAGGACGCGAGGATGGTCCTCCCGCGGCCGTGCCGGCTGCGCGAGGATGGCACCCATGAAGCCCATCATCTCCGCAAGCGAACTTCTGAGCGAGTCGGCCGGGGAGCGGCCGCCGGTGCTCCTGGACGTCCGTTGGACGCTCGCAGGACCGCCCGGACGGCCCGCGTACGAGGCCGGCCATCTTCCCGGCGCGGTCTACGTCGACCTGGACGCGGAACTGGCCGGACCGGCAGGCAAGGGCGGGCGGCACCCGCTCCCCGACGTGGCGGCCTTCGGGGCCGCGATGCGCCGGGCGGGTGTCTCGGCGGACCGGCCCGTCGTCGTCTACGACGGCGGTCTCGGCTGGGGCGCCGCCCGCGCCTGGTGGCTGCTCCGCTGGACGGGCCACCCGGACGTGCGGGTCCTGGACGGTGGCCTCGCGGCCTGGACGGGAGAGCTCTCCGAGAAGACCCCCGAGCCGGAGCCGGGCGACTTCCGGCCGGAGCCGGGCGCCCTCGGACTGCTCGACGCGGACGGGGCGGCCGAGCTGGCCCGGGCCGGGCTGCTCCTGGACGCCCGGGCGGCGGAGCGCTACCGCGGCGACGTGGAGCCGATCGACCGGGTCGGCGGGCACATCCCGGGTGCGGTCTCGGCCCCGACGACGGAGAACGTGGACCCGGATGGCCGGTTCCTGGGCGCCGACGCTCTGCGGGACCGTTTCACCGCCCTGGGCGCGACCGAGGACACTCCGGTCGCGGTCTACTGCGGCTCCGGCGTCTCCGGCGCGCACGAGGTCCTGGCCCTGGAGATCGCGGGCATCCCGGCCGCGCTCTACGCCGGCTCGTGGTCGGAGTGGTCCGGCGACCCGACCCGCCCGGTGGCCACGGGCCCGGACCCGCGGTAGGCCAGGCCTCCTGGCGCGGCAGGGTCCCGCGGAGGGGCCGGTCTCCTGCCACGGGCGGGCCCTGCGGGGGGCCGGTTTCCTGCCGCTGGCCGGGCCCTGCGTGCACGCCGGTCTCCTGCCACGGCCCGGACCCGCGGCAGGCCGGGCTCCTGCACCCCCGTGCTCGTACACGAAAGGCCCGCGCCGGGGATCTGCCCGGCGCGGGCCCTTCACGTACCGGCGCGTAGGCCGGTTACTCCTGCTTCTTCCTGCGGGTGCCGAAGACGATCTCGTCCCAGCTGGGCACCGCCGCGCGGCGGCCGGGGCGGACGCCGTCGGCCTCGGCCTGGCGGTCGGTGGTGCCGGTGAGGCGGTCGCGGTGGCCGGAGACGGCGCGCGGCATCAGGACGTCGGCGTACGCGGAACCCGCGCCCGCCGAGGCGGCCGGGGCAGGCGGCTCGTCCGCCTCCGGCTCCTCCGAGGGCTCCGTGTCCGGAGGCTCGGGCACGACCATGTCGCCGCGGAAGCTCGGGACGGCCTCCAGGAGGCTCGTCAGCGTGTCCCGCTCCTCCTCCGGCTCGGGCGCCGGGGCGGACGTCCGCTCCAGCCGGTCCAGCTGGCGGTCGAGCGCCCGGTCCAGGGGCCTGTCCCGGGGCAGCCGGGCGATGCGCGGCACGAAGGGGAAGCTCGGCTCCGGAGCGGCGGCGATCGTGTCGTCCGTCTCGCCGATCAGGGCCCGCGCCTCGTCGTCCACGGCCTGGACGAGCCGCCGGGGCGGGTCGTACGTCCAGCTGGCCGTGTGGACCTCGCCCGCGACGCGGTAGACGAGCAGCACCTCCCAGGTGCCGTCGTCGCGCCGCCACGAGTCCCACTGCACGGCGTCCTTGTCGGCGCCGCGCAGGAGCAGCCGCTCCTGGACCGCCTCGCCGAGCTGCGGGCCGCTGTTCTCCCCGGGCCTGCGGACCGGGGTCTTGCGGGCCCGCTCCGCCATGAACGCGCGCTCCGCGAGGACGGGGCCCTCGAAGCGGCGTACGCGGTCGACGGGGATGCCGGCGAGCTGGGCGACCTCCTCCGCGGAGGCACCGGCTCGTATGCGCGCCTGGATGTCGCGGGGGCGGAGGTGGCTCTCCACCTCGATCTCGATCTGACCGAGACGCGCGCGGTCGTTGCGCACTGCGGCGCGGAGCCGCTCGTCGATCGGAAGTGTGTACTCCGTGCTGTCAGCAGCCTTCAGCACCAGTCGTGTGCCGTCGTTGGAGACGGCCACGACACGCAGTTCGGGCATGGGGACCTCCCGGGTGGTGCCTGCCGACGTCACGTGCGTCGCTGCTTCCGCTAGTCGAGTGTGGCCTGCCCGGGTGCAGCCTGCCACTACCTTGCCGAGTTGCCCGGCGTGTCGGGCATGGACCCTGGGACGCCGTTATGGCACGGTTACCCGATCGCCACTCAGAGTGACTGACGGTCACGCTGTGCAGCGGGTCTCCGTGCGGCCTGCGGCGCCGCCGGTTCGAGTGCCGCGTTCGGCCCCCTCCCCGATCCCGGGCACCCGTGAAGGCGTCCGGACCCAGGGTTCGTCAATGTACTCCATTCGGGCCACTTGGGTGGACCGGCGCGCCGCCCAACTTCTCGGGCGGTACGGGAGTTGAGTCTCCGTGATCTTCCCCCGTACGTGTCGCTCTTCACAGAACCGACAGAAGCGGAACTATTCCCTTCGCCCATTTGTCCCTTCTGGGTGCAAGGCGAACGGATCAGCCATCAGGGGTCGGAGATGCGTCACAGGCCGGAGACCGACACGGACGAGCCGGAGAATCCGGAGAAGACGGAGGTGGGGCAGGGGGCGAACCCGACCGGGGAGACGGCGGGTGAGACGGCCGGGGAGAAGGATCGCGGCAGGCGGAGGATCGACCTGAGCGTGGCTCAGGTCTCGGGCAGCGCCCTGGCCGCGGTCATCGCCGCCAAGCTCGCCTCCACCCTCGGTGTGTACGGCACGATCCTCGGCGCCGGTGTGATCAGCGTCATCGCCACCTGCGGCGGACCGCTCTTCCAGCACCTCTTCAAGCGCACCGGCGAGCAGGTGCGCGACGTGACCACCGCCGCGAAACCCAAGCGGCAGGTGCCGTTCCCGGCCGCGCGACCCGAGGCGGGAGGGGACCGGCACACCCTGATGCTCGGCGCGCTCCCGCGCCCCGGCGCGTCCACCGACCCGTACGCCGAGCCGGTGGACGAGGAGTTCGGCGCGGCGACCACGCACGGCACCCGCGTCCGCGGCTGGAAGCGCCCGGCGATCGCCGCGGCCCTCGTCTTCGGTGTCACCATGGGCGGCATCACCGCCTACGAGCTGGTCTCCGGTCAGGACTTCAGCGGCACCCAGGGGACCACCACCTTCGGCTCCGTCGTCCGCGGCGGCGGGAACTCCGGGCAGGACGCGCCCGACCGGGACGAGAGCCCCGCGCCGACGCCGTCCGGCTCCGCCGGCGACACCGGGCAGCTGGAGGACGGCGACGGCGCCCCCGCGACGGGCGCCACACCGGACCCGGGCGACCCGGGCACCGGCGGGACCGGCGCCGCGACCCCCGACCCGGAGTCGACGTCCACGGGCTCCACCGACGGCGGGGCGACGCCCCCTCCGACGCCGACCGGCCCCACGACCGATCCGACCGGGTCCACGGAGCCGACGACACCGACGGAGCCCACCGATCCGGCACCGTCGACCGGAGCCCCGACCACCGGCGCCGCCGATCCGGGTGCCCCGTCGGCGCCCGCCACGGGCGGCGCCGAGTGACCGGCGGGTGAGCGACCGTCAGTCGCCCAGGACCCGGCGCAGATAGTCGTTGCCGAAGAGCCGGTCCGGGTCCAGCCGGTCGCGCAGCGCCGTGAACTCGGCGAAGCGCGGGTAGGCCTCGGAGAAGTAGGCGGCGTCCCGGGTGTGGACCTTGCCCCAGTGGGGGCGCCCCCCATGGGCCGTCATGATGCGCTCCACCGCGGTGAAGTACGCGCGGTGGGGCGTTCCCTTGTAGAGGTGCACGGCGATGTAGGCCGTCTCCCGCCCGGAGGCCGTGGACAGCGCGATGTCGTCCGCCGGGGCGGTACGCACCTCCACCGGGAAGCTCACCTTGAGCGGCGAGCGCTCGATCATCGCCTTCAGTTCGCGCAGCGCGGCGACGGCGGCCTCGCGCGGCAGCGCGTACTCCATCTCCAGGAAGCGCACCCGCCGCGGCGAGGTGAAGACCTTGTACGGGATGTCGGTGTACGTACGGGCCGACAGGGCCCGGCTGGAGACCTTGGCGATCGAGGGGATCACCGGCGGGACCGCGCGGCCCAGCGAGCAGGCGAGTTGGAAGATCCCGTTGGAGAGGAACTCGTCCTCGATCCAGCCGCCGATCTTCCCGGGAGGGGCGGCGGGGCCCGCGCTGCGGTTGTTGCGCTTGGTGTTGCAGTTGTCCGTGTGGGGGAACCAGTAGAACTCGAAGTGCTCGTTCTCCGCGTGCAGCGCGTCGAACTCCGAGGTGACCCGGTCGAAGGTCATCGGCTCCTCGCGGGCGGAGAGCAGGAAGACCGGCTCCACCGCGAAGGTGATCGCCGTGACCACGCCGAGGGCGCCGAGCCCGATCCGGGCGGCCGCGAAGACCTCGGGATGCTCCTTCTCCGAGCAGGTCAGCAGCTGTCCGTCGGCCGTGACCAGTTCCAGCTCGCGGATCTGCGCCGCTATCGAGGCGGAGTCGCGGCCCGTGCCGTGCGTGCCCGTGGAGGTGGCCCCGGCGACGGTCTGCTCCATGATGTCGCCCATGTTCGTGAGCGACAGGCCTTCCCGGGCCAGTGCCACGTTGAGCCGCTTGAGCGGAGTGCCCGACTCCACCGTGACGGTCATCGCCTCGCGGTCGACGCGCCGGATCCCGGTCAGCAGCCCCGGCCGGATCAGTACGCCGTCGGTGGCCGCGATCGAGGTGAAGGAGTGGCCGGTGCCGACGGTCTTCACCCGCAGCCCGTCCTCGGCCGCCCGGCGCACCACCTCGGCGAGCTCCTCGGCCGAGGCCGGGCTCACCTCCCGTACCGGACGGGAGGTGACGTTCCCCGCCCAGTTACGCCACGGGCTGCTCGCCGTCCTGGTGCTCCCCGACCCCGCCGTTGTCGTCCCGCTCACGCTTCCCCTCCCGGTCCTGCGCCGGCGTGCGCAGCCGGCGGTGCCCGAGGAGACCCACCGCGACCGCGAGCGCTCCCGAGACGACGGGCACCACGTACCCCGCCTCCGCCCCGGACGCGTCGACCACCCAGCCGGCGGCCGAGGAGCCGAGCGCCACGCCGATCGCGAGCCCGGTACCCGTCCAGGTCATGCCCTCGGTCAGCTTGGTGCGCGGTACGTGCGCTTCGACGAGGGCCATGGTGGTCACCATCGTCGGTGCGATGGACAGGCCCGCGACAAAGAGCGCCACGGCCAGCAACGGCAGGTTCCCGGCCAGTAGGAGGGGGATCATACTCACGGCCATCGCGCAGATGCCCAGGAGCCAGCGGCGGGACGGCTCGCCCTTGAGGTGCAGAAGACCGAAGACGGCGCCGGCGAGACAGGAGCCCAGCGCGTAGACGGCGAGGACGAGGCTCGCGGCCGCCTTGTGCCCCTGCTCCTCGGCGAAGGCCACGGTCACCACGTCGACCGAGCCGAAGATGGCGCCGGTGGCGACGAAGGCGAGTGCCAGGACCTGGAGGCCGGGGGAGCGGAGCGCCGAGACGCTCTTCTCGCCGACCTCGCGGGGGTGCGGCACGGGCTCCGTCGCGCGCTGAGAGGTCAGCCAGAAGACGCCGACGGCCAGGAACACCCCGGCGAACAGCGGGCCGGCTTCGGGGAACCACGTCGTCGACAGACCGATGGAGATGATCGGGCCGAAGATGAAGCACACCTCGTCGACGATCGACTCCCACGAGTACGCGGTGTGCAGGCGCCGCTCGTCGCCCCGGTAGATCTCCGCCCACCGGGACCGGGTCATCGCCCCGAGGCTCGGCACGCAGCCGATCACGGCGGTGAAGACGAACAGCGTCCAGTCCGGAGCCTCCTGCTGCACACAGAGCAGCAGTCCGGCGGCGCCGGCGAGCGAGACGAGCGTGACCGGGCGGAGCACCTTGCGCTGCCCGTGGCGGTCGACCAGGCGCGAGACCAGGGGGCCGAGGACGGCGGCGGACATCGCGAGCGCCGCCGAGAGCGCGCCGGCGAGGCCGTACCGGCCGGTGACCTGCGAGATCATGGTGACGACGCCGATGCCCATCATGGACAACGGCATACGGCCGAAGAAGCCGGCGACGGAGAACGACGTCGTGCCGGGCGCTGCGAAGATCGCGCGATAGGGGCTGGGCAAGGGGCTCTCCGGACTTCCGTGCTCCGGAGCGGGCTCCGCGCGACGACTCAACACGTGTAATTAATAGCTAAAGCCTACGGTGTTGAAGTCGATCGGTCATCCCCCTTTTTTCGGACAAGCACCCACGGACGTACTCCGTCGGTCGGGCCGCACCCTTCGCCGTCCGAGGTGGGTGGGAGGATCGGTGCCATGTCCGATCAGCACGATCCCGCCCCGTACGACGCCCTGCTGCTGCTCTCGTTCGGCGGCCCCGAGGGCCCGGACGACGTGGTCCCGTTCCTGGAGAACGTGACGCGCGGCCGCGGCATTCCGAAGGAACGGCTCAGGGAAGTGGGGCAGCACTACTTCCTCTTCGGCGGCGTCAGCCCGATCAACGACCAGAACCGCGCGCTGCTCCACGCGCTGCGGACGGACTTCGCGGAGGCCGGCCTCGGCCTCCCGGTCTACTGGGGAAACCGGAACTGGGCGCCGTACCTCACCGACACCCTCCGCGAGATGATCACCGACGGCCGGCGCCACATCGCCGTCCTCACCACCAGCGCGTACGCCTCCTACTCCGGCTGCCGCCAGTACCGCGAGAACCTCGCCGACGCGCTCTCCGCCCTGGAGGCGGAGGGACTCCCGCTGCCCCGCGTCGACAAGCTCCGGCACTACTTCAACCACCCCGGCTTCGTCGAGCCCATGGTCGAGGGCGTCCTCGCCTCCCTCGCCGAGCTCGACCCCTCCGTGCGCGACGGGGCACACCTCGCCTTCACCACCCACTCCATCCCCGAATCGGCCGCCGACACCTCCGGCGCGGTCACCGAGCACGGCGAGGGCGGCGCCTACGTGCGCCAGCACCTCGACGTGGCACGGGTGATCGTCGAGGCGGTCCGCGAGGCGACCGGCGTCGTCCACCCCTGGAAGCTCGTCTACCAGTCCCGCAGCGGCGCCCCGCACATCCCGTGGCTGGAGCCCGACATCTGCGACCACCTGGAGGAGCTGCACGGCGCCGGGGCGCCCGCGGCCGTCATGGTCCCCATCGGCTTCGTCTCCGACCACATGGAGGTCCTCTACGACCTCGACACGGAGGCCACGGCCAAGGCGGCCGAGCTCGGCCTGCCCGTCCGGCGCTCGGCGACCGTCGGGGCCGACCCGCGCTTCGCCGCGGCCGTCCGCGACCTCGTCCTGGAGCGGGCGGCGGGCGAGCGGGGAACCCGGGTGGAGCGGTGCGCCCTGGGCGCGCTCGGGGCCTCCCACGACCTGTGCCCGATCGGCTGCTGCCCGGCCAGGGCGGAGCGGCCGGCGGCCGCCGGCGCCGACAGCCCGTACGCGTAAGGAGCCTCCCGTGACCGACCTGAACGGTGTGACCGACGTGAACGACGTACGTGACGTGACCGACGTGAGCGACCCGCTGCTCGCCGAACTGCTCGGCCTCGGCCTGGAGGCCGCACGACGGGCCGGAGCGCTGCTGCGCGACGGCCGCCCGGACGACCTGGCCGTGGCGAAGACCAAGTCGAGCCCTATCGACGTGGTCACCGAGATGGACATCGCCGCCGAGCAGCTGATCACCGGCTTCCTCTCCGAGCACCGGCCGCAGGACGGCTTCCTCGGCGAGGAGGGCGCGTCGAGCCCCGGGACGAGCGGGATCCGCTGGGTGATCGACCCGCTCGACGGCACGGTGAACTACCTCTACGGCCTGCCCACCTGGGCGGTCTCGATCGCCGCCGAGCGGGACGGCGAGACCGTGGTCGGCGTGGTCGCGGCGCCGATGCGCGGCGAGACGTACCGGGCGGTCCTCGGCGGCGGCGCGTACGAGGGGGAGCGGCGCCTCGCCGCCCGCCCCTCGCCCGAGCTCGACCAGGCCCTGGTGGGCACGGGCTTCGGATACGTCCAGTCCCGTCGCGCCCGGCAGGCCGACATCGCCCAGCACGTGATCCCGCGCGTCCGCGACATCCGCCGCGGCGGCTCGGCCGCCATCGACCTCTGCGACGTCGCGGCCGGCCGCCTCGACGCGTACTACGAGCGCGGCCTCAACCCCTGGGACCTCGCCGCGGGGGCGCTCATCGCCCGCGAGGCGGGCGCCCTGACGGGCGGCCGACCGGGGGAGCCGGAGTCGGGCGAGCTGACCCTGGCGGCCTCCCCGGGCCTCTTCGCGCCCCTCCAGGAGCTCCTGGAGAAGCTCGGAGCGTGGCACGACTAGGGCGTGTTTCGAAAGTAGCGTCGTCTGCCCGAAGGGCAGGCCGGGCGGCGTCTGGTGCGTGCGATCGTAAGGCGGAGGGTCGTCCCGATACTGGTGTGTCGGGATGATCCCGACAACGCGGCGAGCGTGCGTGCCAGGCGTCGCCCGGCAGACGGGACTTTCGAAACACGTCCTAGAGGATTCCCGGTCTCCCGGTCCGACCGGACGTGCGAGGGCCCCGGAGCCAGTACGGCTCCGGGGCCCTCGACGCGGGTCGGCCGGTCAGACGCCCGGCGCGGCTACCTCCACGCCGTGCTCGGCGGCCAGGCGGTGCAGGTCGTCCAGCTCTGCCTGCTCGACGTCCGCGAGGAAGTCGTCGCCCGTCTCACGAGCACGCGTGAGGTCGGTCTGCGTGGCCCTGATCCGGTGCAGCAGTCCTGCGGTGAAAGCGTCCATCGTGCGCCCCCTCGTCGTGGGTCCGGTGGCACGGGGGTGTGCCGAGGGTGGGTGGATCACACACTGCTGCCTCTGGGGGACAGAAGGCGATAGGTGGCGCGCCACATACAGGGCGTGATCACGGGGTGTGCAGTCGTCCTCCCCACCCCCTTCCTCACAGAAACCTCAACTGGCCCGCGAATCAGGTGAATTCTTCGTGGTCCCCCACTGGCGGAGTCACAGGCTCCACCGCACGCCCCCTCCGCACCACCCCCGCGCCCCAGGGCCCCGCACAGCCGCCTTACAGCCGGTTTACGCGCGTTCGGGGCAGGATGGACACGCACAGTCAGTGCTCAGGTTTCAGCCGTCCCCCCCGCGGGCCGCGGCTCAAGGGAAGGACTACGACGTGCGCGTACTCGTCGTCGAGGACGAGCAGCTGCTCGCCGATGCGGTGGCCACCGGACTGCGCCGGGAGGCCATGGCCGTCGACGTCGTGTACGACGGCGCCGCCGCCCTGGAGCGCATCGGGGTGAACGACTATGACGTCGTCGTCCTCGACCGCGACCTCCCGCTCGTCCACGGCGACGACGTCTGCCGCAAGATCGTCGAGCTCGGCATGCCCACGCGCGTGCTGATGCTCACGGCCTCCGGCGACGTCAGCGACCGTGTCGAGGGCCTGGAGCTCGGCGCGGACGACTACCTGCCGAAGCCCTTCGCGTTCACCGAGCTCACCGCGCGCGTGCGCGCCCTCGGCCGGCGCACCACCGTGCCGCTCCCGCCCGTCCTGGAGCGCGCCGGCATCAAGCTCGACCCCAACCGCCGCGAGGTCTTCCGCGAGGGCAAGGAGGTCCAGCTCGCCCCGAAGGAGTTCGCGGTCCTGGAGGTCCTCATGCGCAGCGAAGGCGCTGTCGTCTCGGCCGAGCAGCTCCTGGAGAAGGCCTGGGACGAGAACACCGACCCCTTCACCAACGTCGTGCGCGTCACCGTGATGACCCTGCGCCGCAAGCTCGGCGAACCCCCGGTCATCGTCACCGTGCCCGGCTCCGGGTACCGGATCTGACCAGATGCCAACGACCTCAGTGCCGCACCCCCAGGCGCCGCCGAAGCCGACCTGGGACCCCCGGGACCCGGTGCGGCCGCTGCTGCGCCCGACCATCCGGATACGGCTCACGCTGCTGTACGGCGGAATGTTCCTGATCGCCGGCATCCTGCTGCTCTCGATCATCTACCTCTTCACCGCGCAGGCCCTGAGCGAGAGCGCGGCGAAACTTCCCTTCGAGTTCGTCAAGGGCGAGGTGCGGCCCACCACCTCCTGGTGCGAGCTCCCCGTCCAGGGCAGTGGCAAGCAGTTCAACGACGCCGTCTCGATCTGTCTGCAGCACCAGAGCGACCGGGCCCTGGACGACCTCCTGCGCCGCTCGCTCTTCGCCCTGCTCGGCCTGAGCATCATCGCCTTCGCCTTCGGCTACGCCATGGCGGGACGGGTGCTCTCCCCGCTCGGCCGGATCACCCGTACCGCCCGCCAGGTGGCCGGTTCCGACCTGGCCCGCCGGATCGAGCTGGACGGCCCCGACGACGAGCTCAAGGAGCTGGCCGACACCTTCGACGAGATGCTGGAGCGCCTGGAGAGAGCCTTCACCGCCCAGCAGCGGTTCGTCGCGAACGCCTCGCACGAGCTGCGCACCCCGCTCGCGATCAACCGCACGCTCCTGGAGATCCACGTCTCGGACCCCGAGGCCCCGCTGGCGCTCCAACAGCTGGGCAAGACCCTGCTCGCCACCAACGAGCGCAGCGAGCAGCTCGTCGAGGGCCTGCTGCTGCTCGCCCGGAGCGACAACCAGATCATCGAGCGCAAGGCCGTCGACCTCGCCGAGGTCGCCTCCCGCGCGGTCGACCAGACGCACGCCGAGGCCGTGGCCAAGGGCGTGGAGATCCGGGGCGAGCGCGCCCCGGCCGTCGTCGAGGGCAACGGCGTCCTGCTGGAGCGGATCGCACTGAACCTGCTCCAGAACGCCGTGCGGTACAACGTGCCGGAAGGAGGCTGGGTGGAGGTCACGACCGAGACCGAGCACGGCCAGGCGGTCCTGGTGGTCTCGAACACGGGACCGGTGGTCCCCGCGTACGAGATCGACAACCTTTTCGAGCCGTTCCGGAGGCTCCGGCAGGAGCGCACCGGAAGCGACAAGGGGGTCGGTCTCGGCCTGTCGATCGCGCGGTCCGTGGCTCGCGCCCACGGCGGCCGTATCATCGCGGAGCCCCGCGAGGGCGGTGGTCTCGTGATGCGTGTCACTCTGCCGATCTGACACACTGCACAAGCCGACCCGTTCCGTTCGCTTTGCGCGGAATTCCCGGGCCCCGATCCTGAGACGCTCATGTGTGATCGATCACAGGTCGGGGTGTCGGGACCTCCACTCTCCGTGACCGAGAAATCCCTCGGAAAACCAGGAAAAGTCCGGGTTTCCAGGGCCCGGAATGACGGGAAGTACACGGGGTGGCGTCTGCGAAGGGCGCCCGGAGGACCGTGTACGGTCCGGTTCGCCACCCGAAGCCGATCACTCCTGAGACGACGCGACGGGTGTCGATTGAGTAACAGACCTTGATGTGAGGCAAAATCTCCGCCTCAGGTCGGGCACAAGTCCGACCTCTCACGCGTTACGTGCGCTGAGACACCCGCAACTACCCAGAGGGGGAGAGCGACATGGCAACGGATTACGACACCCCACGCAAGACCGACGACGACGTCGACTCGGACAGCCTTGAAGAACTGAAGGCCCGCCGGAACGACAAGTCGACCTCGACGGTCGACGTCGACGAGTTCGAGGCCGCCGAAGGCCTGGAGCTGCCCGGCGCCGACCTCTCGAACGAGGAACTGGCCGTCCGGGTCCTGCCGAAGCAGGCCGACGAGTTCACCTGCATGAGCTGCTTCCTCGTGCACCACCGCAGCCAGCTGGCACGAGAGAAGAACGGCCAGCCGATCTGCCGCGACTGCGACTGAGGTCGCACGGCCGTGGCAGGCGACACACCGTCCCGGAAGCGGCGTCTCCGGCTCCCTGGGAGCTCGGAGACGTACAAGGGCGGCACGAGCCCGGCGGAGGGTGCCCAGGAGGCCCCTGACGCCGAGCGGGCCGCCCCCCTGCCCTCCCTCGGTGCACGTGACGACGAGCGGGGCCCCTCGGCCTCGCTCGAAGCGGTCGTCGCGGACATCGAGGCGGCGACCGGTTCGCGCGTCGAACCGGGTGCCCGTCACGGCGCAGGGCCGGAGGCGGCACGGCTCCCCGCGGAGCGGAGCGAGGGCCGGAGCGAAGAGCGCCACGGCCGGCTGGACGCCGTCAGGCGGCTGGCCAATCCCGCGCGCGCCCAGCTCGACAAGATCAAGATCGACAGCGATCGAATCGACGCCGTCCGGCGCGGCGTCGCGCGCAGTGTCAAGGAGGGCGCGAAGCGCGGCGGCGACAGCGCCAAGGCGGGCATCGGCCATCTGGCCGACCTGCTGATCGACCTCGCCCCGCGGATCCCGGTCCGCGACCTGGCGACCCTGCGCAAACAGTTCCCGGGACTCGGTCCCGAGGAGATCGCCGACAAGCTCGTCGCGGGCGCGGCGAACGCGACCTCGACCGTCGGCGCGGGCATCGGCGCCGCCGCCATGCTTCCCGTACCGCTGGCCATGCCGGCCGAACTGGCGACCGAGATCACCGGCGTCGCCGCCGTGGAACTCAAACTCATCGCCGAACTGCACGAGGTGTACGGACTGCGCCCGCAGGGCCGGATCACCCAGCGCTCGACGGCCTATCTGACGTCCTGGGCCGAGGAGCGGGGCATCGACCCCTCCAAGCCCACCACGGTCAACGCGGCGCTCGGTGGACAGCTCAAGCGCGAGCTGCGCCAGCAGATCATGAAACGCATGCTGCGCAACCTGCCGAACCTCACGCCCTTCATGGTCGGCGCCGCCGTCGGTGCGGTCATGAACCGGCGCGACACCAAGAAGGTCGCGGCGCACATCCGCAAGGACCTCCGCGCCCGCCAGATCCCCTGGGACGCCCTCCCGGAGCTGCCCCCGCTGGAGCAGCCCGAGAACCCCAAGGAGCTCGGCTTCTAGCCGCCCGCCTCTGGCAGGCCACTACCGGCGGCCCCCTGCCGGTCGGCCGCTACCGGCGGCCCACTACCGGCCGCCCGCTGACAGTCGTCCGTCTCCAGCCGTCCACCGCCGGGCCGGACGGGAACCGGCCCGGAGGGTGCCGGTTCACGCCTCGGCGCGTACGGACTCCAGGGCGGCCACCAGGGCCTCCGGCTCGCGGCTGGACAGGTACACGTACGGCGTCGGGTCCGCCGGATCCGTGACCTCGACCCGTACCGCCCGCGGCACGTAGCTGCGCATCACCATGAAGGCGCGCGGGTCGGCCTTGTGGGTGCGCCAGGCGCGCGCCTCCTCCGCGTCCAGCACCTCGGCCGCGCCGAGCGCCGAGACAGGGATCCGCGCGTCGCCGGCCACCAGCGAACCGGCCACCACCCGGACGCGCGCGGAGCCGTACGAGGAGACCGCCGCGCCGGCGAGCACCGCCGCCACGATCAGACCGCCCAGCATCGGGACCGTGCCCAGCGGGAACATGATCAGGCCGCCGGACAGACCGAGCAGGCCCGCGATGGCCCACCACGCGCGCGGCGCCGTCAGCCGCTCGTCGAAGCGCGGCGCGCCCGCCGCCGGGGCCGCCACCGGGGACGACGCGACGGGCGTCCCCGCGGGTGACTCCGCGGACGGCGCTGGCGCGGGCTCGGAGGAGGGGGCGGGGGACGGCACGGAAGGCTGCATGCGTCCAAGCCTGCCACGGCGCGACCCGCGCCCGGCCGCGCGGGTAAGGTCTGCGCCTGTGACTGCAACATCTGCCGCCCTCACCCCGCCGGCCGACGCCATACCGCCGGTACGGCACCCCGACGCCCCGGCCCCCGGCGAGCTGCTCGGTGCCCACTACGCGTACTGCTTCGGGTGCGGCGGCGGACAACCCCACGGCCTGCACCTGGAGGCACGGGCGGGCGAGGACGTGACCGTCACCGCCGAGTTCACGGTGACCCCCGACCACCAGGGCGCCCCCGGCCTCGCGCACGGCGGTGTCCTCGCCACCGCGCTCGACGAGACCCTCGGCTCCCTGAACTGGCTGCTGCGCGTCATCGCCGTGACCGGCCGGCTGGAGACCGACTTCGTCCGGCCCGTCCCCGTCGGCACCGTGCTCCACCTGGAGGCCGCGGTCACCGCCGTGCACGGCCGCAAGATCTTCTCGACCGCCGTCGGCCGGATCGGCGGGCCCGAGGGCCCCGTCGCCGTCCGCGCCGACGCCCTCTTCGTCGAGGTCAAGGTCGACCACTTCATCGACAACGGCCGGCCTGAGGAGATCCAGGCCGCCATGTCCGACCCCGACCAGGTCCGGCGCGCCCGCGCCTTCGAGGTGAACCCCTGATGCGCAACCCTGTCGACGTACTGATCCGCCGCGTGGACCCGGAGGTGCCGATCCCGGCCTACGGGCACCCCGGCGACGCCGGTGCCGACCTCGTGACCACCGAGGCCGCCGTCCTGGCCCCCGGGGAGCGCGCGGTGCTCCCCACCGGGGTCTCCATCGCGCTGCCGGACGGGTACGCGGCCTTCGTGCACCCGCGCTCCGGCCTGGCCGCCCGCTGCGGAGTCGCGCTGGTGAATGCCCCGGGGACGGTGGATGCCGGGTACCGTGGAGAGATCAAAGTGATCGTGGTCAATCTCGACCCGCGCGAGAGCGTGCGGTTCGAGCGGTTCGACCGGATTGCCCAACTGGTCGTCCAGCAGGTCGAGAAGGTTCGCTTCCACGAGGTGGCGGAGCTTCCCGGCTCGGCGCGGGCCGAGGGGGGCTTCGGGTCCACCGGCGGCCATGCCGCCGTGGACGGCTCAACGGGTGGGAATCGATACGCTTCGGTCGTATCCGACCGGGAAGGACAGTGACGTGTTCGGACGTCGCAAGAAGAGCGGTGCCGCTGAGGACGCAGCGGGCGAGGCCGAGCAGGTCGTCGAGGAGGTCGAGTCCCGCGATGGCGAGGCATCGGCCGACGCGCCGCGTCGGGTGAACCTTCCGCCGGCGCCCCGGCCCGACGGACCGTGGGACCTCTCCGAGGTCACCACGCCGGAGGACGGCCGTGTCGACCTCGGCGGCGTCTTCGTGCCCGGAGTCGAGGGCATGGAGCTGCGGGTCGAGGTGGCGGGCGACGCGATCGTCGCGGCCACCGTGGTCCTGCGCGACAGCGCCGTGCAGCTGCAGGCTTTCGCCGCCCCGAAGAACGAGGGCATCTGGGGCGAGGTCCGTGACGAGATCGCGACGGGCATCGTCCAGCAGGGCGGCGTCATCGACGAGGTCGAGGGCCCCCTCGGCTGGGAGCTGCGGGCCCAGGTCCCCGTACAGCTGCCCGACGGCAACCGCGGCGTGCAGCTCGTGCGCTTCGTGGGCGTCGACGGACCCCGCTGGTTCCTGCGCGGAGTGATCTCCGGGCAGGGCGCGGTGCAGCCGGAGGCGGCCGGGCTCCTGGAGCAGATCGTGCGGGACACCGTGGTCGTCCGCGGTGACGGCCCGATGGCCCCGCGCGACCCGATCGTCCTCAAGCTGCCGAACGACGCGCAGATGGTGCCGGACGGTGTCCAGCAGGAGGAGCAGGCGGAGTCGCGCTTCTCCGGCGGCATGGGCCAGCTCCAGCGTGGCCCGGAGGTCACCGAGATCCGCTGAGCCGCGATCGACGCACGACCGGTGGGCCGCTTTCCGTACGAGACGTATGGGAATGCGGCCCACCGGTCGTTTCCCCGCCTATCCCGCCCGGGATTCCCGCCCTCGCAGCCCCCGCTTCCCGCCCCGTCTCCCCCTCCGTACGTCCTCCGGCTCTGGCCCTGGGACCCGGCGGCGGACCATACTGGCGGGCGCACATGTTCGAGGAGGGGGAGCACACGGTGAGTGAGAGCAGCACGCGGTCCGCAACGGCCGTCGCCGAGGACCCGGCCGGCCCGCCGATGGTCCGGGTCGAGGACCTCCGGCGCTCGTACGGTACGGGCGAGGCCGCCGTCCACGCCCTGCGCGGGGTCTCCTTCGACATCCCGCGCGGCGAGCTCGTCGCCCTCAAGGGCCGCTCGGGCTCCGGCAAGACGACCCTGCTCAACCTCGTGGGCGGCCTCGACAGCGCCGACGGGGGCCGGATCGTCATCGACGGCACCGACCTCTCCACGCTCGGTGAGAGCGGGCTCCTGGAACTGCGCCGCGACCGGATCGGCTTCATCTTCCAGTCCTTCGGGCTCCTCCCGATCCTGTCCGCCGCCGAGAACGTGGGCGTACCCCTCCGGCTGCGGAAGGCCGACCCCAAGGAGCGCGAGGAGCGGGTCGCGCTGATGCTCTCGCTCGTGGGCCTCGCCGACCACGCGGCCCAGCGGCCCGGCGAGCTCTCCGGCGGCCAGCAGCAGCGGGTCGCGATCGCCCGTGCCCTCGCCAACAAGCCGGCCCTGCTGATCGCCGACGAGCCGACCGGCCAGCTGGACGCGGAGACGGGGCTCGCCGTCATGGAGCTGCTGCGCGCGGTGGTGCGCAGCGAGGGCTGCACGGCCCTCGTCGCCACGCACGACCCCCAGCTCCTGGGCCTGGCGGACCGGGTCCTCGAGCTCAGCGACGGCGAGATCATCGAGAACTGAGGGCGGGACGGTCCCTTGTGGTGCGGGGGCGGCCCTCGCGGCGCCGTCCCGGCATCAGAATCACGTCAATACCGGACCGGGGCCTCCGCCCGCGTGCGGAATGTCCGATTGGCTGGACGTATGGTCATGCCATGGGACGCGGCAAGCTTCGGATCTACCTCGGCGCTGCGCCGGGTGTCGGCAAGACGTACGCCATGCTCTCCGAGGGACACCGGCGGATCGAGCGCGGTACGGACTGCGTCGTGGCCTTCGTGGAACACCACGGGCGGCCGCGTACGGAAGTGATGCTGCACGGCCTGGAGCAGATCCCGCGCCGGACCCTGGACTACCGGGGCGCCACCTTCACCGAGATGGACGTCGACGCGATCCTGGCCAGGAAGCCGGCCGTCGCGCTCGTCGACGAGCTCGCCCACACGAACGTCCCCGGCTCCCGGAACAGCAAGCGCTGGCAGGACGTCGTCGAGCTCCTCTCGGCCGGCATCGACGTCGTCTCGACGGTCAACATCCAGCACCTGGAGTCGCTGGGCGACGTCGTCGAGTCGATCACCGGCGTACGGCAGAAGGAGACCGTCCCCGACGAGGTCGTCCGCCGCGCCGACCAGATCGAGCTGGTCGACATGTCGCCCCAGGCCCTGCGCCGCCGCATGGCCCATGGCAACATCTACACCTCCGACAAGGTCGACGCGGCCCTCTCCAACTACTTCCGCCCCGGCAACCTCACCGCCCTCCGCGAGCTCGCGCTGCTGTGGACGGCCGACCGGGTCGACGAGTACCTCCAGCAGTACCGGGGCGAGCACGACATCCGCTCCACCTGGCAGGCCCGCGAGCGCATCGTCGTGGGTCTGACCGGCGGTCCTGAGGGCCGCACGCTCATACGGCGGGCGACCCGGCTGGCCGAGAAGGGCGCGGGCGGCGAGGTCCTCGCCGTCTACATCGCCCGCAGCGACGGCCTGACCGCCGCGTCCCCGAAGGAGCTCGCGGTCCAGCGGACCCTGGTCGAGGACCTGGGCGGAACGTTCCACCACGTCATCGGCGACGACGTCCCCTCCGCGCTCCTGGAGTTCGCGCGCGGGGTCAACGCCACCCAGATCGTCCTCGGCTCCAGCCGCCGCCGCGCCTGGCAGTACGTGTTCGGCCCCGGCGTCGGCCAGACCGTGGCCCGTGACTCCGGCCCCGACCTCGACGTCCACATCGTCACCCACGGCGAGGTCGCCAAGGGGCGGGGGCTGCCCGTCACACGCGGGGCACGGCTCGGACGCTCCCGGATCCTCGGCGGCTGGCTGGCCGGCGTCGCGGGGCCCATCTGCCTGACCCTGCTGCTCACCCACGTCGACGCCGACCTCGGCCTCGCCAACGACATGCTGCTCTTCCTGGCGCTGACGGTCGCCGCCGCGATGCTCGGCGGGTTCCTGCCCGCTCTCGCCTCCGCGGCCGTCGGATCCCTCCTCCTGAACTGGTTCTTCACCCCGCCCGTCCACCGGATCACCATCGCCGACCCCAAGAACATCGTCGCCCTCGCGGTCTTCCTCGGTGTCGCGATGGCGGTCGCCTCGGTCGTGGACCTGGCCGCCCGCAGGACCCACCAGGCCGCCCGGCTCCGCGCCGAGTCCGAGGTGCTGTCCTACCTCGCGGGCAGCGTGCTGCGCGGCGAGACCAGCCTGGACGCCCTCCTCGAACGGGTCCGCGAGACCTTCTCGATGGAGTCGGTGACCCTCCTCGAACGGGCGGACGAGATCGAGCCCTGGACCCGGGCGGCGAGCGTGGGCACGCACCCGGTCGCGCGGCCCGAGGACGCGGACGTGGACATGCCGGTCGGCGATCACCTGGCGCTGGCGCTGACCGGCCGGGTCCTGCCGGCCGAGGACCGGCGCGTCCTCGGCGCCTTCGCCGCCCAGGCCGCGGTCGTCCTCGACCGGCAGCGGCTCGTCGGAGAGGCCGAGGACGCCAGGAAGCAGGCCGAGGGCAACAAGATCCGTACGTCCCTGCTGGCCGCCGTCAGCCACGACCTGCGGACCCCGCTCGCCAGCATCAAGGCCTCCGTCAGCTCCCTCCGCTCCGACGACGTCGAGTGGTCCGAGGAGGACCGCGCCGAACTCCTGGAAGGCATCGAGGCGGGCGCCGACCGGCTCGACCACCTCGTCGGCAACCTCCTCGACATGTCCCGCCTCCAGACCGGCACCGTCACGCCGCTGATCCGCGCCGTGGACCTCGACGAGGTCGTCCCGATGGCCCTCGGGGGAGTACCCGACGGCAGCGCCGAGCTCGACATCCCCGAGACGCTGCCGATGGTCGAGGTCGACAAGGGCCTCCTGGAACGGGCCGTCGCCAACATCGTCGAGAACGCCGTGAAGTACAGCCCCGAGGGCGAACCCGTCGCCGTCGCCGCCAGCACCCTGGGGGAACGCGTCGAACTGCGCGTCGTGGACCGCGGCCCCGGAGTGCCCGACGAGAGCAAGGACGGCATCTTCGAGCCGTTCCAGCGCTTCGGCGACGCCCCCCGCGGCGCCGGCGTCGGTCTCGGCCTCGCGGTCGCCCGCGGCTTCGTCGAGGCCATGGGCGGGACTCTCTCCGCCGAGGACACCCCGGGCGGCGGGCTGACCATGGTCCTCACCCTCAGGACCGTACGGGGCAGGCCCCCGGAACCGGCCGTGGAGCTTCCGGCGCATGCCGTGAGCTGAGCCCCGCGGCGGCTTTCGTCCCGCGTCCGCGTCACCTGCGGCGCCCGCCCTCGTACCGCTTCCGCTCCCTCCCACCCAAGCCGCCCGCAACGGGCACCGAAGAAGGTAGGTCCCCCTCCATGACCCGGGTCCTCGTGGTCGACGACGAGCCGCAGATCGTCCGCGCCCTGGTGATCAACCTCAAGGCGCGGAAGTACGAGGTCGATGCCGCACCCGACGGTGCCACCGCCCTCCGGCTGGCCGCCGAGCGTCACCCCGACGTCGTCGTCCTCGACCTCGGTCTGCCCGACATGGACGGCGTCGAGGTCATCAAGGGCCTGCGCGGCTGGACGAGGGTGCCGATCCTGGTCCTCTCCGCCCGCCAGACCTCCGACGAGAAGGTCGAGGCGCTCGACGCCGGCGCCGACGACTACGTCACCAAGCCCTTCGGCATGGACGAGCTGCTCGCCCGGCTGCGCGCGGCCGTACGCCGCGCCGAGCCGGTCGGCGGCGCCGAGGACGGCGTCGTGGTCGTCGAGACCGCGGGCTTCACCGTCGACCTGGCGGCGAAGAAGGTCCACCGCGACGGCCGGGACGTCCGGCTCACCCCCACCGAGTGGCACCTCCTGGAGGTCCTCGTCCGCAACGGCGGGCGCCTCGTCAGCCAGAAGCAACTGCTCCAGGAGGTCTGGGGCCCCTCGTACGGCACGGAGACCAACTACCTCCGCGTGTACATGGCGCAGCTGCGGCGCAAGCTGGAGGCCGACCCCTCGCACCCCCGCCACTTCGTCACCGAACCCGGCATGGGCTACCGCTTCGAACGGTGAAGCGAACCTCGTCTACGCGGCCGGTCCTGGTGACGGTGGAGGCCGGTACGCTTTCTGTATGAGTGCTGCACCGCGTACTGAGAAGCCGGCCGGCCGGTTCCGCCGGATGCTCGACCGGCTCTCCTCCACGCCGGAGGACCTGGAGTCGGAGGAGCTCCAGGAGGACGCCGAGGCCACGGGGTGCACCCGCATCTGTGACTGCTCCGACCGCCAGATAGTCAAGGTGACTGGTACCTTGCGCACGGTCACGCTGCGTCCCCGGGCCGGTGTGCCCGCGCTGGAGGCCGAGCTCTTCGACGGCACGGCACCGCTGGACGTCGTCTGGCTGGGCCGCCGCTCCATCGTGGGCATCGAACCGGGGCGCAAGCTGATCGCCTCCGGCCGGATCTCCATGAGCCACGGCCGGCGGGTCCTCTTCAACCCCAAATACGAGCTCCGACCGCTCGGACAGGAGTAGCCGGTGACGTCCCTCGACAAGCCGACCAGGGATCAGGACGCCCAGGCCCCGCAGGACGCCCAGGCCTCGAAGGAGGTCACCGAGGCCGCGCTGTTCGAGGCCTTCGGCGGACTGCGCGGCATGATCGAGACGGTCGTGCCGGGCCTGCTCTTCGTCACGATCTTCACGATCAACAAGGACCTGCACATCTCGGCGATCGCGGCGCTCGCGGTCTCGCTGGTCCTGGTCGCCGTCCGGCTGATCCGCCGTGACACCGTCAAGCACGCCTTCAGCGGCGTCTTCGGTGTCGTCTTCGGTGTCGTCTTCGCGATGATGACGGGCAACGCCAAGGACTTCTACCTGCCGGGCATGCTGTACACCCTGGGCCTCGCCCTCGCGTACCTCGTCACCACGGCCGCAGGGGTCCCGCTGATCGGCCTGATCCTCGGCCCGGTGTTCAAGGAGAACCTCTCCTGGCGCACCCGCAACCCCGGCCGCAAGAAGGCGTACGCGAAGGCCAGCCTGGCCTGGGGCTTCATCCTCCTCGCCAAGTGCGCGATCCTCTTCCCCATGTACTGGTGGGCCGACACGACCAAGTTCGGCTGGGTTCTGGTCGCCCTGAAGATCCCGCCGTTCCTGCTCGCGGTCTACCTCACCTGGATGTTCCTCGCGAAGGCGCCGCCGCCGATCGACGTCTTCGCCGAGATGGAGGCCGAGGAGCGCGCCGAGAAGGCCCGCAAGGCGGCAGCGCAGGGGCAGCCGGAGGCCTGAGCGGCGCCGTTCCTCTCCGTACGTGGAAGGGCCCGGAATCTGATGACAGGTTCCGGGCCCTTCCACGTACGGAGAGGAGACGTACGGTGATTCCTACGACTCGCTGGGCTCGCGGCGGACCTGCAGCAGGTCCTCCAGCTGCTCCTCGCGGGCCTGCGCGGCCACGAACAGCAGCTCGTCGCCGGCCTCCAGGGTCTCCTCCGCGCTCGGCGTGAGCACCCGCGAACCGCGGATGATCGTCACCAGCGAGGTGTCCTGGGGCCAGGCCACGTCCCCGACCGGTGTACCGGCGAGCGCCGACTCCGGCGGGAGCGTCAGCTCGACCAGGTTCGCGTCGCCGTGGCTGAAGCGGAGCAGCCGGACGAGGTCGCCGACGCTCACCGCCTCCTCGACCAGCGCCGACATCAGGCGCGGCGTCGACACGGCGACGTCCACGCCCCAGGCCTCGTTGAACAGCCACTCGTTCTTCGGGTTGTTGACCCGGGCGACGACCCGCGGCACGCCGTACTCGGTCTTGGCGAGCAGCGAGACGACCAGGTTCACCTTGTCGTCGCCGGTCGCCGCGATCACCACGTTGCAGCGCTGGAGCGCCGCCTCGTCGAGGGACGTGATCTCACAGGCGTCGGCGAGCAGCCACTCCGCCTGGGGCACCCGCTCCACCGAGATGGCGGTCGGCGCCTTGTCGATCAGCAGGACCTCGTGCCCGTTCTCCAGGAGCTCGCCCGCGATGGAACGGCCCACCGCACCCGCGCCCGCAATAGCGACACGCATCAGTGACCGCCCTCCTCAGGACCCTCGGCGAAGGCCTCCTCGACCTTCGCGATCTCGTCCGTACGCATCATCACGTGCACCAGGTCACCCTCCTGGAGCACCGTCTGCGAGGTCGGCAGAATCGCTTCGCCCAGTCGGGTGAGGAAGGCGACACGGACGCCGGTCGCCTCCTGGAGACGGCTCACCTTGTGGCCGATCCAGGCCGGAGAGGTGTGCACCTCGGCGAGTTGCACGCCGCCGCTCGGGTCGCGCCACAGCGGCTCCGCGCCGGAGGGCAGCAGCCGCCGCAGCATCTGGTCGGCGGTCCAGCGGACCGTCGCGACCGTCGGGATCCCGAGGCGCTGGTAGACCTCGGCACGACGCGGGTCGTAGATCCGCGCCGCCACGTTCTCGATGCCGAACATCTCGCGCGCGACCCGCGCCGCGATGATGTTCGAGTTGTCGCCACTGCTCACCGCGGCGAAGGCACCGGCGTCCTCGATCCCGGCCTCACGCAGCGTGTCCTGGTCGAAGCCCACGCCCGTGACGCGACGGCCGCCGAAACCGGACCCCAGACGACGGAAGGCCGTCGGGTCCTGGTCGACGACCGCGACGGTGTGCCCCTGCTGTTCGAGGGTCTGCGCGAGAGCGGCTCCCACTCGCCCGCAGCCCATGATGACGATGTGCACGTCCCCTTACCCCGCACTCCTGATCGCCCTGCTGACCTGCGAAAACACCCTGCCCACAACTTTCCTCGCCCGATCGGCCCGGGCCGCGGCGGGCAACGCCCTGCCGGGTTGCCCGGTCCGAGCTTATGCGGCAACGCTGGCGGGGACCGCATCCGAGGTGGTACTCAGGGAGATTCGGTGCGGATCGGGGGTGCCGGTGAGCATGGCGGATTTCGAACGCTTACGATCCTCTCCGTGTCCAAACTGACCGACGTGCCCAAACGGATCCTGATCGGGCGGGCCCTGCGCAGCGACAAGCTCGGGGAAACCCTTCTCCCGAAGCGGATCGCTCTCCCCGTCTTCGCCTCCGACCCGCTGTCCTCGGTGGCGTACGCGCCAGGTGAGGTGCTGCTCGTCCTCTCCATCGCGGGACTGTCGGCCTATCACTTCAGCCCGTGGATCGCGCTCGCGGTCGTCGTCCTGATGTTCACGGTCGTCGCCTCGTACCGGCAGAACGTGCACGCGTACCCGAGCGGCGGCGGCGACTACGAGGTGGCCAACACCAACCTCGGACCGAAGGCCGGACTGACCGTCGCGAGCGCCCTGCTCGTCGACTACGTCCTGACCGTGGCCGTCTCGATCTCCTCGGGCATCGAGAACCTGGGCTCCGCGATCCCCTTCGTCGTCGAGCACAAGGTGGCCTGCGCGGTCGGGGTCATCATCCTGCTCACGCTGATGAACCTGCGCGGGGTGAAGGAGTCGGGCAGCCTCTTCGCCATCCCGACGTACGTCTTCGTCGCCGGCGTCTTCATCATGATCGTCTGGGGTGCCTACAAGGGTCTCGTCCTCGACGAGACCATGAAGGCCCCCACCGCCGACTTCGAGATCAAGGCCGAGCACGAGGGACTGGCCGGTTTCGCGCTGGTCTTCCTGCTGCTGCGCGCGTTCTCCTCCGGCTGTGCCGCACTCACCGGCGTCGAGGCCATCTCCAACGGTGTCCCCGCCTTCCGCAAGCCCAAGTCGAAGAACGCCGCCACCACGCTCGCCCTCATGGGCGGCCTGGCCGTCACCATGTTCTGCGGCATCATCTTCCTGGCCATGGCCACCGACGTGCGGATGGCCGAGGAGCCCGCCCACGACCTGCTGGTCAACGGCGTGCCGGTCGGCGAGTCCTACGTCCAGGACCCGGTCATCTCCCAGGTCGCGGCCGCCGTCTTCGGCGACGGCACGTTCTTCTTCGTCGTCCTCGCCGCGGCCACCGCGCTCGTCCTCTTCCTGGCCGCCAACACGGCGTACAACGGCTTCCCGCTCCTCGGCTCGATCCTCGCCCAGGACCGGTACCTGCCGCGCCAGCTGCACACCCGAGGCGACCGCCTCACCTTCTCCAACGGCATCGTGCTCCTCGCCGGCGCCGCCGTGCTCCTCGTCTGGATGTACGGGGCCGACTCGACCAAGCTCATCCAGCTCTACATCGTCGGCGTCTTCGTCTCCTTCACCCTGAGCCAGACCGGCATGGTCCGGCACTGGAACCGGCACCTGAGGGCGGAGACCGACCCGGCCAAGCGCCGCCACATGATCCGCTCCCGCGCGATCAACGCGTTCGGCGCCTTCTTCACCGGCCTGGTCCTCGTCGTCGTCCTCGCCACCAAGTTCACCCACGGCGCCTGGGTCGCCCTGCTCGGCATGGTGATCTTCTACGGGACGATGAGCGCGATCCGCAGGCACTACGACTCGGTGGCGGAGGAGATCGCCGCGGCCGAGGAGCGCCCCGACGAATACGTCCGCCCCTCGCGCGTCCGCTCCGTCGTCCTCGTCTCGAAGCTGCACAAGCCGACGCTGCGCGCCCTCGCGTACGCGAAGCTACTGCACGCCAACGAGCTGGAGGCGCTGAGCGTCAACGTCGACCCGGTCGAGACCAAGGCGCTGCGGGAGGAGTGGGACCGGCGCGGGATCAACGTCCCGCTCAAGATCCTGGACTCGCCGTACCGCGAGATCACCCGGCCGGTCATCGAGTACGTCAAGAACATCCGCCGCGAGAGCCCCCGCGACGCCGTCTCGGTCTACATCCCCGAGTACGTCGTCGGCCACTGGTACGAGCACCTGCTGCACAACCAGAGCGCTCTGCGGCTCAAGGGCAGGCTGCTCTTCACCCCGGGCGTCATGGTGACCTCCGTCCCGTACCAGCTCCAGTCCTCCGAGGCCGCGAAGAAGCGGGCCAGGAAGCGCCAGGACTGGAACGCGCCGGGCTCGGTGCGCCGTGGGCCGGTGGAGAAGCGCCAGAAGGAACCGGCGGCGAAGAACAGCCACGGCTAGGAACAGCCGGGGCTGGGAACAGCCGGGGCTGGGAACAGCTGGCGAGAACGCCTCGGAAAAGAACAACTAGACTGGTGGGCTGCTGTGCAAACGGCGGCCCACCTTCTTCTTCCTCTGGAGTCCCCGGTCATGCAGAACACCCCTGTTACGTCGCTGGTCGGGGCGGAGTACGAGGTCGAGGTCGGCCCGGTGGCCCACGGCGGCCACTGCATCGCCCGCACCGAGGAGGGCCGCGTCCTCTTCGTCCGCCACGCGCTGCCGGGCGAGAAGGTCCTCGCCCGCGTGACCGAGGGCGAGGAGACGTCCCGCTTCCTCCGCGCCGACGCGATCACGATCCTCGACCCCTCCAAGGACCGCGTCGAGGCCCCCTGCCCCTTCGCGGGCCCGGGCAGGTGCGGCGGCTGCGACTGGCAGCACGCCAAGCCCGGCGCCCAGCGCCGGCTCAAGGGCGAGGTCATCGCCGAGCAGCTCCTGCGGCTCGCCGGACTCACCCCGGAGGAGGCCGGCTGGGACGGCACCGTCATGCCCGCCGAGGGCGACAAGCTGCCGCCGGGCGAGGTCCCGCAGTGGCGCACCCGCGTCCAGTACGCGATCGACGCCGAGGGCCACGCGGGCCTGCGCAAGCACCGCTCGCACGAGGTCGAGATCATCGACCACTGCATGATCGCCGCCGAGGGCGTCTCGGAACTCGGCGTCGAGAAGCGCACCTGGGAGGGCATGGCCACGGTCGAGGCCATCGCGGCCTCCGGCTCGAACGACCGCCAGGTCATCCTGACCCCGAAGCCCGGCGGCCGCCTGCCGCTGGTGGAACTGGACAAGCCGGTCTCCGTCCTCCGCGTCGACGAGAAGGACGGCGGAGTCCACCGCGTCCACGGCCGCGCCTTCGTCCGGGAGCGCGCCGACGACCGCACCTACCGCGTCGGCAACGGCGGCTTCTGGCAGGTCCACCCGCAGGCCGCGCAGACCCTCATGCTCGCCGTCATGCAGGGCCTCACCCCCCGCAAGGGCGACTCCGCCCTCGACCTCTACTGCGGCGTCGGCCTCTTCGCGGGAGCCATCGCCGACCGTGTCGGCGACAAGGGCGCGGTCCTCGGCATCGAGTCCGGCAAGCGCGCGGTCGAGGACGCCCGCCACAACCTGGCCGGGTTCCCGCGCGTCCGCATCGAGCAGGGCAAGGTCGAGTCGGTCCTCCCGCGCACGGGCATCACGGACGTCGACCTCATCGTCCTGGACCCGCCCCGCGCCGGCGCGGGCAAGCAGACCGTCCACCACCTGGCCGGCCTCGGCGCCCGCCGCATCGCCTACGTCGCCTGCGACCCGGCGGCCCTGGCCCGCGACATCTCCTACTTCGCCGACCGCGGCTACAAGGTACGGACGCTGAGGGCCTTCGACCTCTTCCCGATGACGCACCACGTGGAGTGCGTGGCGATCCTGGAGCCGGTGAAGAAGGACGCCTGAGCTGGGGTTTCCTGGTCTTCGTCAGCTGCTCGACCTGTTTCCGGGCCAGCAACGCGTGAAGGCGCGTCGGTCCTGCTGAAGGCAACCTGACCTGCAGATTCAGTACGGGACGTCGCGGTCCTAGCTAGCGGCATCAGGGCTATCCTCGGGCTGCTGACGCTCAATTGACGCACGTTCTGAAGCCCCATCACGTTGACCCGGCCGCGTCCACGGACGCGACCGGGCCAACGGCTTGGTCGCCGACCCGCAAGCCGCTGGCCCTATGACATCCCGAGTGCCAAGCCTGTCCCATGGCTGATGACGCTCACTCGTTGCCGGGTGGCGGCCCCAGTAGCGGTATCTCAGCGTCACTGACCACAGGCATTTTCGACGAGCGGCTGCTGGATTTCGAGGTCCTGTCCGTTAAGACGTTGCTCGCCGGCTTCAGGACTTGCGGCCCGTGGCCCGAGAACATGCCGCCGTCGGACTGGTGGGCGGATCTCGGACTGCCCGCGACGGGGTCGACGGAGCCCGCCGGGAACAGCGGTGGGGAGCTGGCGGCGGTCGCCCGGGAGTTTCCGGTCCGCGCAGTCGGCGCCCCGAGAATGAGCTGACAGTTGCCGGCTCGAGATCTAGGGTCCATGACCCGTACTGCGTGATCCAGCCATGATCGACGCAGTTCTCGCCGACAGCCGAGGTGTCGTTCTTCGGCAGGTCGGGCCTTATGAACCGTTCCGGGTTCGGTAGGGACTCGATCATTTGAGAGGATCGAGTCATGGCACGTCCTTCCCAGTACTGGTCGTACACGAGGTAGGCGCGGCTGGTCGAGCCGGTAGGCGGTGGCCGCCTGGACCAGGTCGTCGATGTCCTCGGAAAGGCCGTCCACCAGCGAGCTGGGACGCAGGCCCTCGCCGGCTTCGAGGCGCGTGAGCAGCTCCGCCTGGCTCGCGGCCGGTGCCTTGCCCGTCACGAGGAGGTAGGTGAGGACGCCGAGGCCGTAGACGTCGAGGTAGACCGGGTCGGCGTTCAGGGCGGTCAGCTCGGGCGCGAGGTACGGGTCGGAGCCCTCCGCCAGGTGCATCGCGGACAGCGCGGTCGGGGCGAACCGCGTTCGCGCAGGTAGATGCGGACGCGGGCGACCTCGGGCAGCTCAGTGTGCTCGGCGAGGTAGTCGGCCCAGGTCTCGCCGGAGTCGAAGGCCTTCCGCTTCAGCTCGTACGGGCCGACCTTGTACTTGGCATCGCTTGGGCGGACGCCGACCCGCTCCAGGGCGGCCTTGATCTCGCGGGAGTCGACGGCGGTGATGCGTCGGCGCTCGTCACGCGGGGGCTGCTGCAGCATCGCGACCAGTTCGGAGACGGTGTAGACGCCGTTCTCGTCATGGGCGGGCAGTCGGATGCGCAGGCCGTCGTCCGTGAAGCAGACGGCTTCCGCGACCCAGACGCGCTTGCCGTTCTGGCCGAGCAGTCCGGCGAGCTCCTTGGCCTTCTTGTTGACGAGGTGCAGCGGGTTGCCGTGCAGGACGCGACGACCGTTGGGCGCGGTCTGGACCCAGGTGCCGTTCTCGCTGGTCACGGAGCCGTGCCAGTTCTTCAGCTCGATCATGCAGACGCCGCCTGGGGCGATGACGAGGAGATCGATCTCGCGGACGTGCCCGGTGTTCGCGGTGAAGGTGAAGTTCGACCAGGCCCGCCACGGATCAGAGTCCGGCAGCTTCTCGCGGATGACTTCCAGGCCGCGGTGCTCGTGCTCGTACTCGGACTCGGACTCGGACTCGGTTACCGTGGTCCACCGGCCTTCCCGCATGTGCGGGCCCCCGCTTCGTCGCTGCGTGCTGAAGAGCTGATTGACTCGGCCATCCGGCGGTAGACAAAGCTCTTGGGAGATCCTGACGGTGGGGCCTTGACATCAGGGGCACCTGCGACGAAGCGGGCAGCGCCCAGGCTTGCGGACGCCGCGAGTGCAGGGCAGGCGCGATCAAGAGCGGTGCGAATCGGTCAAGTACTTAAGTCCCTGCCGATCACGGAGAACGGTCCGGGAGGATTGCAGGCGATGGACATGACTTCTTCCCGTCCGGAGGGCCCTCCGGACGGCTACGGGCCCTTCGCGCATCTCACCGCCCCGAACGTGCTGCTCTACCGCTCGGTGATGCGCGCCTTCCTCGTGGCCAAGGAGCGGTTCGCCGTACACCTGCGGCCCGAGGACGTCTACGCCGGGCTGCCCGCCGCCGTACGGCCCGGCGAGTTGGAGGGTGTCGTCGGCGCACTGGACAAGCTGGTCGAGTGGGGGAACCTGCGCGCCGACCCGGACACCGGGCGGGTCACGGCCGTCGAGGACTTCTACCGCAAGCGGTACATCTACCAGCTCACCCGGGAGGGCGAGGCGGCCGAGGAGGCCCTGTCCGCCTACGACGAGGCGCTCGGGCGGCGGGGTGCGCTCCAGGCCGTCGCGCTGCACGACATCGTCACCCAGCTCCGCGCCCTCCTCGTGCTGGCGGCTGAGGAAGCGCCGGATCCGGCCAAGACGCATCTCGCGCTGGACGGGCTCGCCAGTCGGTTCGGGGCGCTGGCCGACAACGCCCGGGCCTTCATGGGGTCCCTGCAGCGGACCATCGACCTCCACGACGTGGGGGAGGAGGTCTTCCTCGCCTACAAGGACCAGCTCATCCAGTACCTGGAGCGGTTCATCCAGGACCTCATCACCCTCGGCGGCCGCATCGCCCGGCTGATCCTGGAGCTGGAGGAGGGTGGCAGCATCGAGGCGCTGCTGTGGGCCGCTGCCGCCCGTGAGGCCGCCGATGCCACCCCGCAGGACGCCGCATACGCCGAGCAGGCCGCGTACGAGCGGTGGGCCGGCCGGTGGGCCGGGCTGGCGGCCTGGTTCCTCAGCCGGGACGGCCGGGAATCGCAGGCCCGGCTGCTGCGCGGCCGTGCGCTCGGGGCCGTACCCCAGCTGCTGGCCGTCGTACGGTCGCTGAACGAGCGGCGGGCCGGGCGTTCCGATCGCTCCGCCGACTTCCGTACGCTCGCCCGCTGGTTCGCCGACGCGCCCGACGACGACGCCCGGCACCGGCTATGGCGCACCGCTTTCGGGCTGTATCCGGCCCGGCACCTCACGGTCGACGCCGAGACGCTGGCCGCCCGCGCCGCCCGGCCCGATCCCGCGTCCACCCCATGGGCCGACGCCGAGCCGCTGCGCATCAGCCCGCAGTTGCGCCGTACCGGCAGCTACGAGCGGCGCGGCAAGACCCGCAAGGTGGAGGACCGCCAAGAAGCGCGCCGCAGGCTCGCCGAGGTGGCCGTCAAGCAGGCCGCGGAGATCGCGGCCGCGCGGGCCCGGCTCGTCACCGACGGCATCACCCGCCTGTCCGGGCTCGGCGAGCTCGACCCCGTCAGCTTCCGGCTCTTCCTCCAGCTCCTCGGGGACGCCCTGGCCACCTGGCGGCCCGGTATGACGCACACGGTGGCCACCAGCAACGACGGGTCCATGGAGATCCGACTCACCGCCTTGGCCGATGGATCCGCGGCCGAGGTCCGCACGCCGGGCGGCGTCTTCCGCGGCCCTGACCACACCATCGAGATCATCGATCTGGCGGAAGGAGACGACGGACCGTGAGTACTCCGCTCGCCGAAGTGCTGGACGGGCAGCATGCCGCGGAACTGCGCAAGGCCGCCCGCGCTCTGCTGAAGCAGCCTCTGCTGCTCGCCGTCGGCGCGTACGCAGACGAGTTCCGTCTCGTCCGGCGGCACGCCTCCGAACTGCGCGAGTGGTTCGACCGCAACACCGGCTGGTCCCTCCAGGTCGACGCCGAGACCGCCCGGCTGGGCAAGATCCCGGCCCACCTCGCCGATGCCACCCACCCCGCCCGCGAGGCAACGCGCAGCGCCGCCCCCTTCACCCGCCGCCGGTACGTCCTGCTCTGCCTCGCCCTCGCCGCCCTCGAACGCGGCGAGGCGCAGATCGCGCTCGGCCGCCTCGCCGACCAGGTCGTCCTCGACGCCGCTGATCCGCAGCTGGCCGCGACGGGCGTCCAGTTCACCCTGGACCGCCGCGACGAGCGCCTCGACCTCGCCGCCGTCGTACGCCTCCTGCTCAGCCTCGGAGTACTGCGGCGCGTCGCCGGCGACGAAGAGGCGTACGTCAGCGGCGCCGGAGACGTCCTGTACGACGTCGAACGGCGGGTGCTCGCCGGGCTGCTCGCGACCCGACGCGGCCCGTCCACCATCCGGGCCGCCACCCTGGACGAGCGGCTCGTCGGGCTCACCGCCGAAACGGCCCTCGACAGTGACGAACTCCGGTTCCGGGCGATGCGCCGCTCGCTGACCCGCCGACTGCTGGACGACCCCGTGCTCTACTACGACGAACTGACCGACGCCGAGCTGGGCTACCTCACGCGGCAGCGCGGTTTCCTCACCGCACGCATCACCGAACTGACGGGCCTGGTGGCCGAGGTCAGGGCCGAAGGCATCGCCATGGTCGACCCCGACGACGACCTCACCGACCTCCGCATGCCGGAATCCGGCACCCACGGTCACGTCACCCTGCTGCTCGCCGAGTACCTCACGAGTGCCGAAGGTCCGGTCGTCTTCACGGCAGACCTTGAACGCCGTGTCGCCGCACTGGCCGCCGAACACGGAGGCTTCTGGGCGAAGTCGGCCCGTGAGCCGGGAGCCGAGGGGGAGCTCGTGGAGCAGGCCGTCAGTCGGCTCGCCGCCCTCGGCCTGGTCTCCCGTACTCCTGACGGGGTGGTGCCACGCCCGGCGCTCGCCCGGTACGCGGTCGGCGAGACCGTCGTACTCGAACCCCGCACAGTCGGCACCGCTCAGGTGCCCGCGCAGCGAAAGGCTCATCAGCGTTGACCCCCCGTGCCGTACTCCCGGTCCCCGCGCGCGCCCGCTGGCAGCCCCTGCGGATCGGTCTCGTCGATCTTTTCCACTACGACGTGGAGGAATTCCACTTCCGCGACGGGCGGCTGCTGCTCCGGGGGAACAACGGCACAGGCAAATCCAAGGTGCTCGCCCTGACCCTGCCCTTCCTCCTGGACGGGGACCTCAGCGCGCGCCGGGTGGAGCCCGACGGAGACGCCGGAAAGAGGATGGAGTGGAATCTGCTGCTCGGCGGAGAGCACCCCCACTCCGAACGGCTCGGCTACACCTGGGTGGAGTTCGGCCGCCGCGACGAGGTGAGCGGCGAGGAGCAGTTCCGTACGCTTCTCTGCGGGCTCAAGGCCGTCAGCGGGCGCGGCATCGCCCGGCACTGGTGGGCGGTGACCGCCCAGCGGATCGACCACGCACCGGCCGGGGCGGTGTCGGAGGGGTCGCTCAGCCTCCTCGAC
Organism: Streptomyces sp. NPDC055103; assembly: GCF_053607625.1. Taxonomy (NCBI): domain Bacteria; kingdom Bacillati; phylum Actinomycetota; class Actinomycetes; order Kitasatosporales; family Streptomycetaceae; genus Streptomyces; species Streptomyces sp. NPDC055103. Next base: position 84,763 of record NZ_JBSGTX010000005.1, on the reverse strand, counting down.
GCCACCGGCACGGTGTTGTCCCGGGACCGGCTCATCGAGGCGGTCGCGGGACACGGAATGGTCTACGACCAGGCCAAGACCTATCGCCGGGCCGTCGACGAGGCGCTCTTCGGGCTCGGGGAGCAGCGCTACGGCGCCCTCGTGGACCTGCTCATCCAGCTGCGCCAGCCCCAACTGTCCAAACGCCCCAACGAAGCCGCCCTCTCCCGCGCGCTCACCGAAGCGCTTCCGCCCATGGACCAGGCCGTCATCGCGGACGTGGCCGAGGCATTCCGCTCCCTGGACGAGGAGAAGGAGGAGCTACGGGCCGCCGGCGCGGCCGAGCGCGCGGCCTCCGCGTTCCTCGACCACTACCGGCGCTATGCCCGCATCGCCTCCCGCCGGCGCGCACGCCTCCCGCGCAGCGAGCACTCGAAGTACGAGCACCTGCTGCGCGACCTCGCCGAGGCACAGGCCGAGAAGGCCGCGGCCGAGGAGGAGCGGGCGGCGGCCGATGAGCGGATCGCCGCGCTCACCGAGACGCAGGCCCGACTGGAGGCCGTCGACGCGGCCCTGCGTGAGGGCCCGGAAATGCGCAGCGCTCATGAACTGGAGCGGGCCGCCAAGGCGTTGGAACGGTGCGGGCAGGACAGCGCACGCGCACGCGCCGACCGGGAGGAGGCCGCGCTGCTGCACACACGGGCGCTCGGGCGCCTCGCGGCGGCGGAGAACCGGTTCCAGGCCGCCGGGCACCGAGTCGAGGACACGCTTCGCCTCGCGCGGGAAACCGCCGAGGCGGCCCGGCTGGACCTGCCCGGGGACGAGGGGCTGACGGCGGCCGAACTGCGCGCCGCTGTGACCGAGGCGACCGACCGCCGACACCGCACCCTCGCGCACGTCGAGGAGCTCGCGGACCGCGCCGAGGCGGCGGCGGCCGAGCGCCGGGCCGCCGCACTGCGGCTCGACGAGACGGAAACCGACCTGGCGCACGCCGCCGAGGAACAGGGCGCGGCCGACGAGACGGTGACGGCCGCGGGCCGGGCCCTGGTGGACGCCGTGCGCGAGCACGCGGGCCGGTGCGAGGAGCTCGCGTACGCCGACCCGGTCGGACTGTTGGACGAGCTCCAGGAGTGGACCCGGCACCAGGACGGGCCCTACCCGGCACGCCGGCACGGATCGGACGCGCACAGCGCCACGGCAGCGGTACTCGCCGACCAGGCGGCGCAATCAGCGCAGCGCGCGGCGGCCCTGGCGGCCCGTGCCCGAGACGCGGAACAGGAACTCGCCGAGCTGGAGGCCGGCGGCCGCCGTGGACCGCAGGCCCCCTACACCCGGAACCCCGGTCTGCGCGATCAGGCGCCCGGCGCCCCACTGTGGCGGCTGGTCGACTTCCGGGACGAGGTCGCGGACCGGGAGCGCGCCGGCCTGGAGGCGGCCCTGGAGGCGGCCGGGCTGCTGGACGCGTGGGTGCGCCCCGACGGCGCGGCCCTGGCGGCGGACGGTCACGACGTACTCCTCGACGCGCGGACGGGTCCGGTCGACGGGCCGTCGCTCGCCGACGTGCTGCGCCCGGCCGTCGACCACGGCGATGCCCAGGCGGCCCACGTGGGTGAGGAGACCGTGGGCCGACTCCTCTCGGCGACCGGCCTGGGCGCGGTCGCCGGGGACGCGGAGGCGGGTGCCGGGCCAGGGGGCACCGAGCCGACAGCGGGCACATGGGCGGCTCCGGACGGCCGCTACCGCGTAGGCGTCCTCATCGGTCGGTGGGCCAAACCTGCGGCCGAGTACATCGGCGCGGGCGCCCGGGAAGCCGCGCGGCGCAGCCGTATCACCACCTTGCGCGCCGAACTCTCCCTTCTCCATGGAGAGGAGGCAGCCGAGGCCGTGCACGCGCAGGCTCTGGAGACCCGGCGCCGTACGCTCGACGCCGAACTGGCCGCGGTGCCCGACGACGGGCCGCTGACCCGGGCGCACGCCCGCGCGGCGGCTGCCGCCGACACCGCGCGCCGGGCCAGGTCCCGTCGTGAGGGACGGGCCGCCGACGCGCTGGCCGCAGCCGAGCGGTCGGAGCTGGCGAGCGCCGAGCTCCAGGAGACCGCCGCCGATCTGGGGCTGCCCCCGGACCGGCCGGCGCTGGCTGTCGTACGGCAGGCCCTCGTCGAACTCGCGGCCGTCCTGGCCGCACTCTGGCCCGCCCTGCGCGAACGAACCGAAGCGGCACGGCAGGCACAGGAGGAGCGTGAGGAAACCGGCCGGGCAGGGGAGCGCACCGCCGAACTCGCCCTGCGCGCGAAGGAGGCCGCCCGCGAGGCGGCAGCCGCGGACGAGCGGCTCACCACGCTGCGCTCGACCGTGGGCGCGGCCGTGGCCGAGCTGGAACGGCGGCTGGCGGAGACCGCGGAGGCCCTGCGCGGCTGTGCTGCCGATCAGCGGTCGTCCCAGGACCGCCGCACGGAGGCGGACCGGCGGGCCAACCGGGCCGAAGGCCGGATCGAACAGCTGGAGAAAGCCGTCACCGAGGCTGCCTCCGCGCGCTCCGAGGCCATCGCCGCGCTCCAGCGCTTCACCGCCACCGGGCTGATCACGGTCGCGCTTCCCGAACTTGCCGTACCGGCCGCCGCCGACGGCCCGTGGGCGGCCACCCCGGCCATCGCCCTCGCCCGTTCCCTCGAAGCGGAGTTGTCGACGACGGACGACTCGGACGGTGCTTGGGAGCGCGTGCAGCGGCGTCTGAGCGAAGAGCTCAAAACCCTTCAGGACGCGCTGTCCCGGCACGGCCATACCGCCTCGGCCCGGATGGTCGAGGACGGGATGATCGTCGACATCGTCTACCAGGGCCGCGAACGCGCCGTACCCGAACTCGCCGAGGCGCTGGCGGTCGAGGTCGGCGAACTCACCCGCATCCTCTCCGCGAACGAACGCGAAATCCTTGAAACACACCTCATCACCGAGGTCGCGGGCACTCTTCAGGAGCTGATCGCGACCGCCGAACGGCACGTGCTCGCCATGAACGCCGAGCTGGAGGACCGTCCGACCTCCACCGGCATGACCCTGCGCCTGGTGTGGCGGGCCTCCCGCAAGGCACCTGCCGGCCTTGCCCAGGCCCGTGGCCGACTGCTCCAGACCGCCGACGCCTGGACTCCCGAGGACCGGGCCGCGGTCGGGGAGTTCCTGCAGACGCAGATCGCCCGCCAGCAGACCGAGGACGCGGCCGGCAGCTGGCTGGAACACCTCACGGCGGCGCTCGACTACCGTTCCTGGCACGAGTTCGCCGTCGAGCGGCAGCAGCACGGTCGCTGGGTGCCTGCCACCGGTCCGGCGTCCGGAGGCGAACGCGTCCTGGCGGTCTCCGTGCCCTTGTTCGCCGCGGCCTCCTCGCACTACGCGAGCGCGGCCAGCCCGTACGCACCACGACTCGTCACCCTGGACGAGGCGTTCGCGGGCGTCGACGACGACTCGCGCGCCAAGTGCCTCGGCCTCCTGCACGCCTTCGACCTGGATGTGGTCATGACCAGCGAACGGGAATGGGCCTGCTATCCGCAGGTACCGGGCATCGCCATCGCCCAGCTGTCCCGGGTCGACGAGGTGGCCGCCGTTCTGGTCACCCGCTGGGAATGGGACGGCACGGCTCGTACCCGTCACGAGGACCCGGTGCGCACGCCGGACCCGGAGCCCCTGTGGACGTGAACAGGCCTCCGGTCGACGAAGCCCGCCTGCGCCGCCTCCTCGGCGGGCCCGATCTGGCCTGGCTGCTGGAGCGCGTACGCCGCCGGCTGGAGCGTGGGCAGCCGCTCACCGGGCCCGTCTCCCTGGCCGCGGCGACCCCGGCCCAACGGGCCGCGGCCGAGCGGCTGCTGGGCCGGGCCCCGGGTGATGGCAAGGCGCTGACGGTCCGGCTCGACGCCGTGGACGCCGTACTGGTCAGATCAGGTGTCAGCCCCGAGGGCCTGACGGCGGCTGTGACGACGCTCACCGGGCCCGTCATCTCTCTCGAAGAGGTCCGCCGGAGTGAGGATCAGGCCTGGGCGGAGGCCTACGCTCCGCTCACCGGGCTCATCGGAGAGGTTCCGTTGCTCGAGAAATGGGCCGGCCGGGTACGCGAAGACGGCCTAGTGCGGCGTCTCGCCCGTACGCCTGAGGCCGCCCGACCGCTGCTCGATCAGGTGGCTCGCGTCCTGCGGGAACTGCCGGCCGAGCCGCCGCGCTCCCTCTCCGTGTTCGCCGCGGACATCCTGGGCAGCGCCCACGCACTGGACGACGGCACACCCCCGGCGACGCTCTGCCTCTCCGGCATCCGTGCCCTCACCGGACATCCGGACGGGGCGGGCGCAGCCTGGCGACGGGCCGCCTGGGCCTCCGCCGGCCTTCTCCGTGACGACGTCTCCTCCACGGTCCTCACCCTCAACCTCCGAGGGACCCCCGCTTTGGACTGGATGGCCGACATGGGGGAGCCGTGCGTACTCACCCTTCGCCAGCTCGCGCACCATCCGCCCCGGGCCACACCGCTGGTGGTCCACATCTGTGAGAATCCCGCCGTCCTGTCGGCCGCGGCCGACACCTACGGCCCGGACGCCCTTCCGCTGGTCTGCCTCCAGGGCCAGCCGTCGGCTGCCGCCCTGGCTCTCCTGGCGCACCTCCACGAGCTCCGTGCCGAATTCCGCTACCACGGCGACTTCGACTGGGGCGGCCTGCGCATCGCCACGACGCTGCACCAGCACGTGCCGTGGCAGCCATGGCGCTACACAGCCGAGGAATACCGCGCGGCGGTAGCCGCTGCCGGTTCTGCTCCCCTGCCTCTGACCGGGATGTCGGCTCTGTCGCCATGGGATCCGGATCTGGCGACTGCCCTCGCTGAGCACGGTGTGCGTATTGAGGAGGAGGCTGTTCTGGACTCGTTGCTGGCAGACCTCGGGTAGGACGTGCTGCTGGTGAGACATGCGACGTGCCGAGACCGGGACCGACGCCAGGACCAGTGACGCTCGTTTGACGCACGGACCCTCACGAGGGGCTGTGAATGGCGATCCATGTGCTCTTTGACCTGCTGCTTCGCTGGCCGACCCCGATTCGTACGTGCTCTCGATGACGCACGACGTGGAGTGCGTGGCGATCCTGGAGCCGGTGAAGAAGGACGCCTGACCTGCTGTTTCTTCGAGTGTGCGTGGTGGGCGTTACGTGCGTTGGGCGCGATATCTCGACGCATGTTCGACGCACGTGACGCACGGACGGCACGGTTTCTGATGGGTCGTCATGCGTGCTTGGCGATCGCCGAGTGGAGCCCTCAGCTGTGTGCTCGCAGGCACTTGAGGTGTCCGGTCCGTGTTGAGTCAGGGGCCGTAGGGGCTCCAGTGCCCGAGAAAGGGCCTGAGGTCGTCGGCTCGCGGTGCGGGGATGTCGGGCAGCCGGGGCGGTGTGGCGCCGTGCGGCTTCCTGCGCCTCGAAGTGCCTGACGCGGTGCGCCTCGGCGTAGTGGACGCCGGCTTATCCCGGTGTGCCTGGCCCGACGGCGGCCGCCGTCGGGCCAGGCCTTTCACGCATCCCCGCTCATCCACTGCGCGTCATACCCGAGGAGGCGAATTCCTGATTCCGGCGGGCGTGGCGAGCAACTGTCGCTCGATCGAAACTCGCGAGGAGCGCGATGACGCCGAGAGCCAGGTATATGCAGCCCCATGAGGTCGGGGCGAACTTGAAGACGTAGTGGGGATGGTGAGAAAGACGTCGTCCTCGGCGATCGCCATGATGCCGCGGAAGATTCCGACGAGGCCGGTGATCCGCCGTTGACTGAACGCCAGGGCAACCGTTTTCCTCCAGTCAAGGGGCGGGCGGCTCGCCGGTGATTCAGGACGGTTCCTGGGGACCAGGACCCGGAGCGCACCCGGGCGGATGCTGCAGTTGACCCTGTTGCGAACAGTGGATCAAGGTTGTGCATGATCACGTGTCGTGGCGCGAGGGGACCTGACGGACCGGCAGTGGGCTCGGCTGGAGCCGTTACTGCCGGTGGGGAAGTAGCCGGGGAGGCCCCGGATGTGGGCACGTCGGCAGCTGATCGACGGGATACGGTGGCGGACCCGGGCGGGTACGCCGTGGCGGGACGTACCTGAGCGGTACGGCCCATGGGACCGGATCTACGACCTGTTCCGCCGGTGGCAGCGCGACGGAACGTGGAAGCGGATACTAGAACAGCTGCAGGTCCAGGCCGAGGCGCAGGGCCTGATTACCTGGTAAGTGAGTGTGGATTCGACCGTCTGCGGTGCCCACCAGCACGCCGCTGGCGCGCGTAAAAAAGGGATCTGCAGCGCGAGCCGCCCGGCGGAATCGACAGCGAGCCGGACGACCACGGGCTCGGGCGCTCCCGCGGCGGTCTGACCACGAAGATCCGCCTTGCGACCGAGCAGGGACAGAAGCCCCTGTCCCTGTTGATCACCGCCGGGCACCGGCACGACAGCCCGCAGTTCCAACCGGTCCTCGAACGCATTCGCGTGCCCCGTACCGGCCCCGGACGACCACGCACTACGCCCGACGAGGTCCGTGCCGACAAAGCCTACGGCTCCCGCGCGAACCGCTCCCACCTGCGCAGACGCAGGATCAAGTGCACCATCCCGGAGAAGGTCGACCAGGTCCGCAATCGCAAAAGACTCGGCTCCCGAGGCAGCCGGCCACCGGCCTTCGACAAGGAGGACTACAGAGAGCTCCACGCGGTGGAGTGCGGGATCAACCGGCTGAAACGACACCGCTCGGTGGCCACCAGATACGACAAGCTGGCCGTGCGCTACGAGGCGACAGTGCTGGTTACGGCCATCAACGAGTGGCTGTGACCAGCACTTCCATGACAGGTCCTGTGGCATCAGCGCCAGGCGGGCGAACGCGTGTTCCGGAGTAGAGGGATCATAGGGCGATGAGCGAGAATCGAACCCCGACGGCGGTGCTGTTGCACGGCTGGCCGGTCACGGCCGACCACTGGCGGTACCTGATTCCGGCACTCGATGCGGCCGGTATCACCGCAGTCCCGGTCACGCTTCCCGGGCTGGGCACCGCTCCCGACTCCGGCGTGACCGACTTCCGCAAGATGGCACTTGCCGACGGTGTCCGGGCACGGCTGGCGCAGGAGGGCGTCACGCGCTTCGCCGTCATCGGTCACGACTGGGGTGCGACGGTCGGATACCTCATCGCGGCCCAAGCGCCGGAATCGGTCAGTGGACTCGTGGTCGAGGAAGAGATCCTTCCCGGTGTCGATGTCGAGATTCCCGAGGCCGGCCGGGACTACTATCCATCCTGGCACGGCCCGTTCAACCGTACGCCCGGCCTCGCGGAGAAGCTCGTGCCAGGCCGGGAAGCGGCTTACTACGGCACGTTTCTGGAACAGAGCGCCGGACCGAGCGGCCTCGACCCAGACACCCTTCCGGCCTACATCGAGGCGTACAGCACTCCAGGTGTACTGAACGCCGGGCTGGCCTACTACCGCACCAGGTCAGAAGATGTCGATGACATTCAAGCCCTTGCCGCCCAGCCGATTCCAACGCCTGTCCTGGCGGTCGGAGGCAGACACGCGATGGGGACGGCAGTCGCGGATGGAATGGCCGCCCTTGCCACCGATGTCACCCCACTCGTCCTCGAGCAATCCGGCCACTACCCCGCAGAGCAGGAGCCGGACAGCGTGAACCTCGCGATCGTGCAGTTCCTTCAACGGCACTCCTGACCCTCGATACCGTGCTCCATGAAGCGGCGGCCGTGTATCGAAAGTGGATCTTGGGCTGTGAATGATCACAGGTCATGGGTCGGGGAGATCCCGCAGACGAGCAGTGGGCAGTGCTGGAGCCGCTGTTGCCGAAGGGTGCCAGGGCGGGGCGGCCACCCGTCTGGCCTCGACGGCAGCTGATCGACGGCATACGGTTCCGGGTTCGAACCGGAGTTCCGTGGCGAGACATCCCGGTCGAATACGGACCGTGGAGCCGGGTCTACGACCTGTTCCGCCGATGGCAGCGGAACGGCACGTGGCACCGGATCCTCACCCGCCTCCAGTCCCTGGCCGATGCGAAGGGTGCGATCACGTGGGATCTGAGCGTCGACTCCACGGTGTGCCGAGCCCATCAGCATGCGGCCGGGGCTCGCAAGCGGGGTGACCTGCAGAAGGAACCACCGGGTGGCGTGTTCACCGAGCCGAATGATCACGGGCTGGGACGTTCGCGCGGCGGGTTCACCACCAAGCTGCACCTGGCGGTCGAGCAGGGTCAGAAGCCCATGTCGATCGTCGTGACGGCAGGGCAGCGCGGGGACTCGCCGCAGTTCGAACCCGTGCTGGAGAAGGTCCGCGTGCCCCGCATCGGACCGGGTCGGCCACGCGCCCGCCCCGATCGCGTGCGGGCCGACAAGGCGTACGCCTCCCGCAGAAACCGCGCCTACCTGCGCCGACGCGGGATCCGCTGCACCATCCTCGACAAGGCCGACCAGGCACGCAATCGCCAGAAGCTTGGCTCCCGTGGCGGCCGGCCGCCGCATTTCGATCCGGCCGACTACCGCGAGCGCCACGCGGTCGAGTGCGGGATCAATCGCCTCAAGCGGCACCGGGCCGTGGCCACGAGATACGACAAACTCGCCGTCCGCTACGAAGCCACTGTGCTGGTCGCGGCGATCAACGAATGGATATGAATGGCTCCGGCGCACTCATGATCGCTAGCCTCACCGGCTATGAAGCAGCGCAAACAGAAGAAGCTCTCCCGCCACCTCTTCGAAGCAGTCCTGACAGGTGACGCCATGCACACGAAGGCCCTGTTGAGCAGTGGAGCAAGTCCAGAGAGACGGAACAGTGACGGCACCACTCCGCTGTACCTGGCTTCAGTGCAGGGCGAAGCCGAGATAGCTCATTTGCTCATGGAAGCCGGGGCTTCTCCCGACACCGAAAGCAGCGGCCTCGGCTCGGAGGGCACACCGCTCTGCGCAGCCGCCTGCTGGGGGCACACCGAAACGATCCGGCAGTTGTTGGCGCATGGCGCCGATCCCAACCTTCGCGAAGACCACGGCACAGGTAAGTCCCCGCTGGACTGGGCGAACAGCGGCCCTCACCCTGACACTGCCGAGACCCTCCGGGCAGCAGGGGCGCAACCGACGGCTCACCCGACTCCGTAGCTACACCCGCTTTCGCAACAGGCCCTAGTAGGCGGGCGGCGAGCTGACGGCGTCAGGATCGAGCGCATCGCGGTGAGCACGGCCGACCGGCGGACTCCTGAATTCCCGTTCACGATTCCCCTCTTGGCCGCACGGAGCCCCGTGCCCGGCTCCCTCCCTGCCAGTGGGGGTCACTGTCCCGGGCGGTCCCTCCACCGTGCGGCGGGCGCGCCACGAGGTAACGGAGCCGGCGTCACCCGTATGCCGCCGAGCGGGTGATCCGGCCCCGGGACGGATCCCCGTCCGGAGTGCGGGGAGCTCTGGCGCGGCGCATTCTGAAGGCAGTTCGTCCCGCCGAATCGCGGCCGGCGCAGGGGCGGCGACGACCCGTAACGATCGGCAGGAGACAGGCCATGAAGGACTCCATGTCGAACCTGGCAGTGGACTACCCCTTGCTGAACATGTTCTGGACCATGTTGATGATCTTCCTCTGGGTCCTCTGGTTCATGCTGCTGTTCCGCATCCTCGGCGACATCTTCCGCGACGACGAGCTGGGCGGCTGGGGCAAGGCGGGGTGGTCCGTGTTCGTGATCCTGCTCCCCTTCCTCGGGGTGTTCGTCTACCTGATCGCCCGCGGAAAGGGAATGGGTGAACGCGAATTGACGCGGGTCCGCCGGAGCGAGGAGGAGTTCCGCTCCTACGTCCGGGAGACCACCGGGACCGGCGGCCATGCGGAGGAACTGTCCCGGCTCGCCGAGCTCAAGGACCGCGGCGCGATCACGGAAGCCGAGTTCGCGCAGGCCAAGGCCAAAGTCCTCGCGACCTGAACTGGTCCGGCCGGAGCACGACACAGAACAGGGGCGGCTCCATGCTGCTCGATCTGCTCCTCATCGGTGTGGCCATCACGCTCTACCCGATTCCGGTCATGGCCTTCGTGCTGGTCGTGTCCGCACCCCGTGGGGTGTACAGGGGCTTGGCCTTCATCGTCGCCTGGCTCGCCTGTCTCGTGGCCGTGATCGCCATGGTCCTGATCTTCACGGGCGGGCAACCGCCCGCGCCCCGCTCTCCGCCCTCGATCGTTGCGCTCGCGGCCACGCTGGTCATCGGTCTGGGCCTGATCGTCTACAGCGAGCACAGGCGCCGCCGAAGCCGCCGTGACTCGCCCTCCTCCACCGCCTCCCCCGAGATCAAGGAGCGGCCCGGCGGTTCCGGGCGATCACTGACGTCCCGGATGGACCAGGCCACCGGATGGTCGGCGGCCGGACTCGCCGTTCTCCTGCAGCCCTGGGGGATGGTCAGCGCTGCGGCCGCCACCGTCGTGAAGGCCGACATCTCGCACGCCGAGTCGTTCCTTGCTCTTCTCGGCTTCTGCCTGCTGGCCACCTCCAGCCTGCTGGCCATGGAGCTGTACATGGTGTTCGCGCCCGAGAAGGCCCAGTCCGGCCTGACGAGCCTGCGCACGTGGCTCACACGGCACAAGGACCCGGCGATCGTCCTCATCTGTCTCCTGCTCGGGCTGTGGCTCGTCGGCAGGAGCCTGTACCAGCTCACGGGATGAGCTTTCCGCTCATGGACAGCTCGAAGCCGGGGCGTCGTGAACGAGGGCGCAGATCATCTGCCCGCCACGCCGGTCGTCCGGGTAGGCCCTGCGCAGCAGGGCGGCGGCGGGGACGGCGGCCGAGGAGTGCCCGGGTGTTCCGCTCGGCCCCCTCCCGTCACTCGGGCCGGGGCCGTCGCTCGGCGTACCTGCTGGCTGGGTCCCGTCCCGCTCACGTCGATGACCGGATCCAGGACCGGATGGCGCACCCAGGATGCCCTATCCATGGTGATCGGGGGGAATGGGTGTCAACGGCAGTAACGAAGGCCGTCTCGCAATCCTGGAGGACGGATGACCGGCCCGCTGGAACCGCGACATGACCCTGCCCAGAGGGCTCCGCTACCAGACGGTACGTCGCACGCGGCGGGCCCCGGCCGAATCGCGCGCAAGGTGGTCTCGGCGGTACTGATCGTCCTTGCCTGCATCCTGGTCCCGGTATCGGTGCTGACCGTGTGGGTGCACGACATCGCCCTTGACACAGATCGTTACGTCGAGACGGTGGCACCGCTCGCCTCCGACCCCGCGATCGAGGAGGCCGCGCACAACCGTCTCGTTCAGGCCGTCGACGTACGGGTCGACGGCAAGGCCGTCACCGCCGAGCTTGCGGCCTGGCTGCAGTCGCAGGGTCTGCCACCCCGCGCCGCTCAAGCGGTGAGAGGTCTGGCGCCCCAGCTGGACGCGGCCGTGACCGGCGCCGCGGACAAGGTGGCGACGCGGTTCGTCGAGAGCGACAGGTTCGAGAAGGTGTGGACCGCCGCGAACCGGGCCGCCCATACGGCTGTGGTGCACGCCTTGACCGGGGAAGGTCGTGGGGCGGTCGGTGTCGAGGAAGGCACCGTGACCCTCGATGTCGGCGCCGCTGTCGACCGGGTCAGGCAAGAGCTCGTCGACGCGGGTGTGACGCCGGCCGAGAAGATCCCGGACGTCGACAAGCAGATGGTGCTCTTCCAGTCCGACAAGCTGGAGCGGATGCAAGGCGCCGTGCACGCCCTCGACGTGGTCGGCACCTGGATGCCGGTGCTGACCGTGCTCATCGGGGCAGCGGGCGTCTTTCTCGCCTACCGGCGCAGACGGGCCTTGGCCAAGACCGCCCTGGGCGCCGCGCTCGCCTGCCTGATCGTCGCCATCGGCCTTGTCGTCGCCCGCCGCTACTACCTGGACCATCTGCCCCCACAGGTGCAGTCGGAAGCTGCCGCGGCAGCGATCTTCGACCAGCTCCTGCACTTCCTGCGGGTCACTCTGCGCACCGTGGTCGTCCTTGGTGTGATCGTCGCCCTCGGTGCCTATCTCGTGGGGCCGGGCGGCTGGGCGCGGTCCGTGCGGGCCACCTCTGAGCGCACAGCCGACTCCGCCGCCCGATGGGCGGACACCCACGGCATCCACACCGGTCGTGTGGGGACGTGGACCGCCAACTACCGGCGGTGGCTCACGATCGGCGTCCTGCTGCTGCTCGCGCTGTTGTTCGCGCTGTGGAACCACCCCACGGTCCTGACAGTGCTGCTGCTGGTCCTCATTCTCCTGGCGGCGCTGGCGTTGATCGCCCTGGTGGCGGCGACCGGCCGCAGGACACAGGCCGCGAAGCCCTCCGCACCCGCGGGTCCCGCGGCCGGCCGGTGAACGCATCTGGGCGCGGCCACCGGATCGGTGGGGCCGTCGGTCTTTTCGAAGGCGGCGATCGGCCCGTCCAAGTAGTAGCGATCCGGCGGTGCGCGGGCAGTCGTGACGTACTACCGCCCATGCGACCTGACCGGGCGTGTGACCCATGTCTGCCATCTCGGAACCGCCTCGCGCGACATGTGGGTTTCGAGAGGACTCCTGCGAGCGGCCACCTGCGGAAACGGGTAGTACACGGCATCTGCATCGCCACTGACAGATTGATCGCCGAGGGCGGCGGGTCGTGCCGCGCCTCCTCGACGAGGCTGGGACGATGCTGATATGTCGGCACAAAAAGGCACCGCAGAAGGCTCTGCGAAGGCGCGGCTCGTCCTGCTGGCCCTGGCGGCCGGTCAGTTCCTGATGGCGCTCGACAGCTCCGTCATGAACGTCTCCATCGCGACGGTTGCAGAGGACGTCGGCACGACGGTCGCGGGGATCCAGGGGGCCATCACGGCCTACACCCTGGTGATGGCGATGTTCATGATCCCCGGCGGCAAGGTGGGGGCCCTGATCGGCCGCAGACGCGCCTTCATGATCGGGTCCGTCATCTACGGATGTGGCTCCCTGACCACCGCCCTCGCACCCAACCTTCCCGTCCTGCTCATCGGCTGGGCATTCCTGGAAGGCATCGGGGCGGCGCTGATCCTGCCGGCGATCGTGGCGCTCGTGGCGGGCAACTTCGCCACGGAGCGCCGCCCCGCCGCCTACGGACTGGTCGCCGCGGCCGGCGCGGTCGCCATCGCGGTCGGCCCGCTCGTCGGCGGTGTCGCGACGACGTACTTCTCCTGGCGCTGGGTGTTCGCCGGTGAGGTCCTCGTGGTCCTGGGCATCCTGCTCCTCGCCCGCCGGATCGCCGACGCGGTGAGTGACGACCGCCCGCGCATCGACCTCGTCGGCACGGTGCTCTCCGCCCTCGGGCTCGGGAGCTTCGTCTACGGCGTGCTCCGGTCCGACGAGTGGGGGTGGTTCCAGCCGAAGCCCGACGCGCCCGCGCTGCTCGGGATCTCTCTGACCGTGTGGCTGATGCTGCTCGGGATCGGGCTCACCTGGCTGTTCCTCCGCTGGGAGGCCCGCCTCGTCCGGCAGCACAAGGAACCGCTCCTCGACCCCGTCATGCTGCAGAACAAGCAGCTGACCGGCGGGCTGACGATGTTCTTCTTCCAGTACCTCGTCCAGATGGGCGTCTTCTTCGTCGTCCCCCTCTACCTCTCCGTCGCGCTGGGCCTGTCCGCGCTCGCCACCGGGGCCCGGCTGCTGCCGCTCTCGGTGACCCTGCTCGCCGCCGCCGTCCTCATCCCGCGCTTCCTCCCGGACGTCTCACCCCGGCGAGTCGTACGGATCGGCATCACCGCACTGCTTCTGGGCGCCGTGATCCTGATGGCCGCGCTCGACGCGGACGCCGGCGCGGAGGTGGTCACGATCCCCATGCTCCTGATCGGGTTCGGCATGGGCGCACTCGCTTCCCAGCTGGGATCCGTCACCGTCTCCGCGATGCCGGAGGAGCAGAGCGCGGAGGTCGGGGGTGTCCAGAACGCCGTCACCAACCTCGGCGCCTCGATCGGTACCGCCCTCGCCGGATCGATCCTGATCGCCTCCCTCACGTCCTCCTTCCTGGCAAGCGTGGAACAGAATCCGGCCGTACCGGCCAGTGTGAAGAGCCAGTCGGCCGTCGAACTCCAAAGCGGCGTGCCGTTCCTCTCCGATGCCCAGCTGCAGAGCGCGCTCGACGAGGCCGGCACCAGCGAAGAGCTGACGCAGGAGGCGCTGGACGCGAACGCCGCGGCGCGGCTCGACGGGCTGCGCGCCGCACTCGCCATCCTCGCCTTCGCCGCGCTCATCGCCCTGTTCTTCACCCAGCGCATCCCCACCACCCAGCCCCGCGCGACCAAGCCATAACGGGCCGCTGCGTGATCGGAAACCGGGGTCGTCATCGCCGACAGGTCGTGCTCTCCTGCATGCGCTCGCTGGTGACGGCAGCACTCCTCATGGTGGCGTACTACCTGCTGCCCATGGACTCCGCCTTCACGCCCACCACCGTCCTCGTGCTCGTCGGCGGTATCGCAGCCGTGGCGGTGCTCCTGGCCTGGCAGATCCACACCATCACGCTGTCGCCGTGGCCAGGGCTGAGGGCCATGGAGGCCATGGCGATCACCGTGCCGCTCTTCGTCCTGTTGTTCGCCACCGCGTGCGTCCTGCTGGAGCACAGCGCGCCAGGCAGCTTCAGCGAACCGCTTTCGCGCACCGACGCGCTGTACTTCGCCATGACCGTGTTCAGCACCGTCGGATTCGGCGACATCACCGCACGCAGCCAGCCGGCCCGACTGCTGACCACGGGACAGATCACACTGAACCTGTTGCTGCTCGGCGTGGCTGCCCGGCTCCTGGCCCACGCAGTCCAGCGAGGCCTGCAACATCGTGGCCAGTCGATCGACCCCGACGACAGCAGGCCACCTGCCCCATGACCGCGAGGCGATACGTACTCGCCGGCCTCGACGTACGAGGGACCGGGACCGGTCGACTTCCTGGTCATCGAGTTCCCGGGCAACCGCATGACAGGTGAGGGATTCCCCTTGCTTCTCGACCTGGTGGACAGAGGAATCATGCGCATTCTGGACCTTCTGTTCGTCCGGAAGGACACCGACGGAAGGGTCGACGGTCTGGAACTGAAGGACCTGGACGCTGACGGTGAACTCGACCTGACCGTGTTCGAGGGAGCGTCATCAGGACTCCTGGGCCAGGACGACATCGAAGAGGCGGGGATGGCCCTTGAGTCGGGCAACTCGGCCGGCATCCTGGTGTACGAGAACCTCTGGGCCGCTCCCCTCGCACAGGCACTGCGGCGCGGAGGGGCGCAACTCGTGGCAAGCGGGCGCATCCCGGTGCAAGCCCTTCTGGCCTCGCTCGACGCCGCGGAGACCGCGGCGGGCGACGCAGCCGCCGCCTGACCCCGCGGACGCATCAGGCGGACCCGATCCAGTCGACATCAGCCAAGCTGTCCTGACCGAGGAAGAGTTCGCGGCTCAGAAGAGCAGGATTCCCGCTTCGTGACCAGCTGCAGCCGAACTCGAGGACGGTGGCGCGATCATGGGTGCCGAGTTCGCACAGGCCAAGGCCAAAGTCCTCGCGACCTGAGCGCATTCGGCCGGAGCACGACACAGAACAGGGACGCCCCCATGCTGCTTGTCTGTACCAGCTCACGGGTTGAGCTCTCGCTCAGGGGCAGGTTGCAGCCGGGTCGTCGTGGACGAGGGCGCAGATCATCTGCTCGCCGCGCCGGTCGTCCGGATAGGTCCTGCGCAGTTCGGCCTTGAAGTCGTTCCACTGACGGGCGGTCTCGGCCGTGGCTCCGGAAACGGCACGGGCGAAGTTGTCTCCGGTCCTCGAGCGGTGGGAGGCGGCGGTGTCCTTGTTCAGGTGACGGTTGTGCGTTACACGTCCGGCGCAGTCGGCGGACTTGACGCCGGTGGAGTCGAAGTCGGAGTAGCAGCCGGTCGTGAGCTCCTCGGGAACGAGGTCTCGTGCCTCCCTGGTCCACTCGGCGTCCTCCATGCGGCTGTAGCGGCCGATGGCGAAGAAGGGGACGGCATCGGTACGTGCGAGCCCGGGCGGGTTGTCGAGGCCGACCGGGCCGGGGGCCGGCCGGTCGGACCAGTTCGAGTGGGTGTGGAAGTCCTGGAGCTGGTGCCAGCCGCGGCCGAGTTGTTCCAGCACGTCGCACTTGGCACGGTCGGAGGTCTCCTTCCACGTGCAAGGGGAGGAGAGGTCGCTCTGATCGGCCCGGACCCTGCCGTGCGCGTCCACGAGGCCGTCGGCCGCCCGGATCGCGTTCCGGAAGCGGGCGACGGAGGTGCGGATGCAGGCGAGCAGCTCGGTGGTGGCCTCGTCCCGGCTGCGGGGATAGTGCTGGACGCGGCGTGGGGCGAGGTAGTCGGCGTTGTCGCAGTGCAGGGGGCCGATCAGGAAGTACCCGCCGTGGTCGTTGGCGTTGACCGCCCCGTCCTTGGCATCCGCCATCGCGGAGAGCGTGACCGGTTCCCAGGGCAGGGCGGCCCGTGTGATGTCCTCGTGGTTGCCACCGGTGAAGGCCTGCGCGGGAGTGGGCGGTGCGGTGGCCAGGGCCGTCACGAAGACGACCGCGACGGCCGTTCGCGTCACGCCGGACGCTGGACGGTACGGCATACGACGCTCCAGTCGCGAGGGGGTACCGAAGCCTCTCGGCACCCCGGCGTTGGTCGTGCTTCCGACGGAGTCGAACGTCTGTGAGCGATTCTATCGAACGGAGTGCCGCGTCGCGTGGGAAGGGCGAGTCCGCCGATCCCGGATGGAGCAGCACCGACGGAAGGTCGATGCTTCGAGGTCGGAGTGCCGTTGGACTGTTCCGTTCAGGGCGGCGGGGAGCGGGAAGTAGCGCCTCCGGGGTGACCAGCACATACTCCCCTTCGACCCCATCCGTGATCCCAGGGGCCGGCTGTCCGTGTCGTGGGAGCGTGGTGTCGGCGGCACGTCTCACCACCTCCGCTTCGGATCGTTGGGGTGTCGGCGGGGCGGCAGGGGGAGGAAGCCGCTGGTCCGGGCGGCGTAGTCGTCGTATCCGGGGCGGTCGGCCATGTGGCGTTCGAGGAGGCGCTTCCCGCTGCCCACCGTGAGCAGCAGGGTCATGACGACCGGGGAGACCAGGCTGGCCAGAGCAGCCTGCCCGCTGGTGCAGGCGAGGAGGAACAGGCCCCACCAGACGAGGCTGTCGCCGAAGTAGTTCGGGTGGCGGGTCCATGACCACAGCCCGCGGTCCATGACCCGGCCCCGGTTGGCCGGATCGCTCTTGAAGCGGGCCAGCTGGTGGTCGCCCACGGCCTCGAAGCCGAGCCCCACCAGCCATACGGTCAGCCCTGCGGCATCGAGCCATCCCAGGGGCTCGGTGCTGTAGGAGGCCGTCTGGACGGGCAGGGAGATCAGCCAGACCAAGGCGGCCTGGAGGAGGTAGACGGTGCGCAGCGCGTACCAGGTGCGGCTTCCGCGGGCCTTCCCGAGAAGCTCGGCGTACCGCGGGTCCTCACCGTGCCCCCGCGAGCGGCGGGCGATGTGTGCCGACAGCCGCAGTCCCCAGACGATGGTCGCCGCGGCCACCAGCAGGCGCCGGGCGTCGTCGCCCTCCCCCGCGGAGAGCAGCCAGGTGACGGTGGCGACGGCGCTGAAGGCGATGCCCCAGGCGATGTCGACGATCCGGTGCAGGCCCCGTCGCACGGCGATCGCGAACGTGACGAGCAGCACCCCCACCGCCACGGCCGCGGTGGTCACGAGGACGGAGACCGGCGGCCCCCACACGAGGCCGTTCACGACAGCTCCGCCGCCGCGTACCAGGCGGCGGGGGTCGCGGGCACGGCGGAACCGCCCTCACGGGTGGGACGGACGGAGAGGATCTGGTCGACGCCCATGCGGCGCTCGGAGAAGGCCAGGGACGCACCGGCCAGGTAGAGGCGCCAGACACGGCCGGTGGTCTCTCCGACGAGGTCCTCGACCTTGGGCCAGTGGTCTTCGAGGCGTACGCGCCAGGCGTCGATGGTGGCCGCGTAGTGCTCGCGCAGGGACTCGACGAAGCGGACCTCAAGGCCGGCCGCCTCCAGCAGGTCCGCGGTCCGGCCGACGGGCCGCATGTGCATGTCCGGCGCGATGTACGTCTCGATGAACGCGCCGCCGCCCGGTGCGTCGGCGCCGCGTGACATCTGCTGGATGAGCAGCCGTCCCGCGGGACGCAGAGCGTCGTGCAGTAGGGCGGCGAAGGCGGGGTACTCGCTGTCGCCGACGTGCTCGCCCATCTCCACGGCGGTGGCCGCGTCGTAGCCGCCGCCGTCGATGTGGCGCCAGTGCCGCAGCTGCACCTCCACCAGGTCGGCCACGCCCTCGCGCACGGCCCTCGCGGCGACGAAGTCGCGCTGCTCCCGGGACAGCGTGACCGCCGTGACCCGCACCTGGTGGTGCCGGGCGGCGTGCACGGCCAGGGATCCCCAGCCGCAGCCGACGTCGAGGAGTCGGCTGCCGGGACGCAGTCCCAGTTTGCGGCAGATCAGCTCCAGCTTGTCCTTCTGAGCGTCGGCCAGGCCGTACGCGGGGCCGGCGGTCCGCTTCCAGTAGGCGCACGAGTAGGCCATCGACTCGTCGAGCAGCAGCGCGTAGAAGTCGTTGGACACGTCGTAGTGATGGCTGATCGCGGCCCGGTCCCGGGAAGCACTGTGGAGACGACCGGTCAGCCGGGCCCGCCCGTCCGGTCGGCGGGGAGGCGGCCCGGCCGCGCCCAGCCCCGCGGCGAGGCCGACGGCGGCCGCCAGCGCGGCCGGCCCCGGCCGGCTCAGGCCCTGGTCGCGGACGGCCCGGCCCGCCTGCGAGAGCGCTGTGGCGAGATCGCCCTCGACGTCGAGGTCACCGGTGATGTACGCCTCCGCCAGGCCCAGTTCGTTCGGCTGCCACAGCAGGCGGCGCAGAGCCGCGGGCGAGCGGAGCACGACCAGCGGCGCGTCGGCGGGGCCGGTCTCGCTGCCGTCCCAGGCCCGCAGGCGTACGGGCGGCGGGCCGGCGGTGAAGAGGTTCAGCAGATCGGCGAGACGGTCGGCGGCGGGCCTCATCGGGGAGTCCCTTCGGTGAGGAGGATCTGGCGGACGTCGAGGTAGCGGGAGCGGAACCCGGCTTCGGAGTAGGCGAGGTAGAGCTCCCACATGCGGTGGAAGACGGCGTCGAAGCCGAGGTCCGTCACGGTTTCCCGGTGTGTGGTGAACCGTTCCCGCCACAGGCGCAGGGTTTCCGCGTAGTGGTCGCCGTAGCCGTTGTCCGCGACGGTGCGCAGCCCGGCCGCGCCGGAGTGCTCGGCGATGGCCTCGCGGGAGGGGATCAGCCCGCCGGGGAAGACGTACTTGCTGATCCAGGTGTGGGTGGCGGCGGTGTCGAGCATCTGCCGGTGGCCCATGGTGATGGCCTGCAGGGCGATCCTGCCCCCGGGCGCGAGGGCGCCTCGCAGCGCGGCGAAGTACGAGGGCCAGTACTCGGCACCGACCGCCTCGATCATCTCCACGCTGACCACGGCGTCGTAGTGGCCTTCGACGTCCCGGTAGTCGCGCACCTGCACGTCGACACGGTCGGCGAGGCCGGCGGATCGGATCCGGGCACGGGCGAGTCGGGCCTGCTCGGTGGAGAGGGTCAGGGTGGTCACGCGGGCGCCGCGGACGGCGGCACGCAAGGCCAGCTCGCCCCAGCCGGTGCCGATCTCCAGGAGCCGCGTGCCGTCGTGGACCTCGGCGAGGTCCAGGAGCCGGTCGATCTTGCGGTGCTGGGCTGCCGTGAGGGATTCGAAGCGGGCCGGGAAGGCGGTGAAGACCGCCGAGGAGTACGTGAGGCCGGGGTCCAGGAACGTGGCGAACAGGTCGTTCGACAGGTCGTAGTGCCGCTGGACGTTCCGTCGGGCGCCGTGCGGGGTGTTGCGATCGCTGCGGGGGCGGGCGGACGCCCACAGCGGGCGCAGCCGGCGCAGGGGGGCCGGCACCAGCTCGTCGGCGTGCGCGGCGAGCACGGTCAGTACTCCCGCCAGGTCGTCACTGTCCCATTCACCGGCCATGTAGGACTCGCCGAATCCGATGAGACCGTCCCGGGCGATCCGGCGGTAGAAGGCGTCAGGATCGTGAAGAGTCATCCTCGGCGCGCCACCGGCGCCGGGATTCCTGCCTCCGGTGGGGTCGACCAGGGACAGCTTGCGCAGGGCGCGGCCCACGAGGAGTCGGGCGACGGCGGTGTGGCCCGGCCGGGCCGACGGCAGCCCGGCCACGTCCGGCCAGCGCGCACTGTCCACCTCGTGGCGGCTGGACGGCAGGCGGGGAGAACATGCCACGCGCGTCGGCCGGGAGATCACCGGGGAACGGCCGGCTGTCGTCGGCGAACGGTCGGGTGCGGTGGTGGTGGGGCGGGTCACGGGACCATGCCTTTCTGCGGCGTGTGGTGAGGTCGGGGGTGCACGGGCAGGCCGCGCAGGAACAGCTGGATGCCGTGGCGGCGGATTCCGGCCCACACGGCGGCGGTCGATCCCGGCCTGCGCGCGGCGGCGGCCAGGAGGGCGCGAGCGGTCGCGGGCCGACGGCGGCCCCGGACGGTCGCCGTGAAGGGCCGACCGTCCCCGATGTCAAGGTGCACCGTCAGCCCGAGGCGCTCGCCGGGGAGGGGCAGCCTCATCCGGTAGCGGCCGGCGACCGGGAAGAACGGCGAGACGTAGAACTCCTTGTCCACCTGGGCGAGTCCGGCGCTGTCGGTGCGCAACAGGTAGCAGTGGCGCTGCCCGTAGGTGTTGTGGACTTCCGCCACCACGCAGACCAGGGCCCCTGAGGCGTCGTGGCACCAGTACACGCTGAGCGGGTTGAAGACGTAGCCGAGCACACGGGCGTGCGCGAGCATCAGCACCCGTCCGCCGCCCAGATCGATGTCGTGGGCCGCGAGGAACGCCTCCAGGCCGGCCCGGATGGACTCCGCGCGCCCCGTGAAGTGGTCACGCGGGGCGAACCGTGCGAGGGGGCGCAGGAGGAAGGGCAGGACCGGCAGTCGGTCGAGGTCGACGTACCACAGGTAGGTGCGGTGCCTGAACGTGTGACGCAGTGGCGCTGTGCGGGCATGGGCGACGACGCATTCGTACAGCGCCGCGGCGGGCGCCCCGGTGACGGTCACCAGCGCACCCCCAGCGACCGGGCGGCGCTCACGCCGGAGCGACAGCCGTCCTCATGGAAACCCCATCCGTGCCAGGCTCCGGCGAACGCGGTCACGCCCGTGTTCAGGCGCGGGAGTTCCTTCTGGGCCGACACCGACGCGGGGGTGTACACCGGGTGCTCGTAGACCATCCGTTCCACGACCCGGTCCGGGGCGACGCGGTCCTCGCCGCCGAGCGACACGACGTAGCCGGCCGCCGCGGGCAGTCGCTGCAGGCGCCGCATGTCGTAGCTGACCCGGGCGGGTTCCGCCGTGGGGTCACAGCCGGTCAGGTGGTAGTTCCAGCTCGCCCGTGACCGTGGCGAGCGGGGCAGGACGCCGGTGTCGGTGTGCAGCAGGGTGGTGTTGCGCGAGTAGGTGAACGCGCCCAGGAGCCGCTTCTCATCGGCGGTGGGATCGGCGAGCAGACGGAGCGCCTGATCGGGATGGGTGGCGATCACCACGGCGTCGTAGGCATCGGTACCTCCGTCGCGGGTGGTGACCAGAGCCCCCCGTCCGGTGCGCTGGACGGCGTCGACCGGGCTGGAGGTACGTACGCGCTGCAATTGCTTGACAACGGCGGAGACGTACGCGCCCGATCCTCCCGTCACCGTCTTCCACTGCGGGGAGCCCGTGATCGAGAGCAGACCGTGGTGCCGCAGGAAGGTGAACAGGTAGGCGGCCGGATACGACAGGGCGGTCCGTGCCGGGCAGGACCACACCGCGGACACCAGGGGGAGGGCGAAATGGCTGACGAAGTACGGGGAGAAGCCGCCCCCGCGCAGGAACTCTCCCAGCGTGACAGGTGAGGACGGCCGCTCGGCCAGGAGGCGTCGCGCCCCGCGGTGGAAGGCCGGGACCTCGGTCAGCAGCCGCAGATAGCGGGGCCGCAGAGCCGCCCGTCCGGTGAACAGCCCCCGGCCGCCGCGTGCGCCCGCGTATTCAAGGCCGCAGCCGTCGCAACGCACCGACATGCTCATCTCGGCGTCCTGCGTGGTGATCCCGAGCTCGCGGAAGAGACGCAGCAGCGTGGGGTAGGTGCGCTCGTTGTGCACGATGAACCCCGAGTCCACCGCCACCGTCCGACCGCCGGGGCCCGGGAGGTCATGGGTGTGGGCATGGCCACCCAGCCGCCCGTCGGCCTCGTAGAGGGTGACCTCGTACGAGGACGCCAGGACGTAGGCGGCGGTGAGGCCCGCCACCCCGGCACCCACCACGGCAACTTTCCGGTGTTCCACCACAGTGCTCCCGCCACTCGACACGCCGCTGGGCGCGGCTGCTTCACCCGTACTTCGCAGCCGAGGGCCGGGTGGATGGGTCGAGAGAGTCGCGTGGTCGGTCGCGGTGGAACGTAAGGGGCGAGAAGGAACGGAGTTGCGGGGGTGAGGCGTGTGGTCAGGCGGGCAGGTCCATCAGGAGCAGGGGGGCGGAGGTGGGCTGTGAGGACCCTTCGGCGGGTTCGACGGTGAGACCGACCGCGGTGGCGCCGGAGGGACTGCCGTCCATGAGAACGGTGCCGTCCGCGTGGATGAAGCCGGCCGGGCGCATGGCGCCGTCGTGGGCCAGCCACAGTTGGTACGTCGTGCCCGGCTCCGGGGCGGGCAGGCCGGTGGCGGTGAAGACGGCCTGGTTCTGGCGGTCGGACGTGACGACGGTGGTGAGCGCTCCGTTGGTGGCACGCCCGTGCGCGGTACGGGAGTCCGGAGCGGCCAGCACGGCACTGACGGCGTCCAGTTGCTCCTGGACCTGGCGGGCCTGCTGCTGGGAGTCCACGTTTTCCCGGTGCTGCCAGAGGGCGAGGCCGCCGAACGACGCGGCGGCGGCCAGACTGGCGGCGAGCGCGAGAGGTACGGCCCTGCGGCGCAGGCCACCGGTGAGGCTCGTCGCCGACGTGGAGACAGGTACCCGTGGGGGCAGTTGGCGTACGCCGTCGACGGCGCTGATCGTTCGCTGCTTCATGGCGGCCGGCAGGTCTTGGGCCACAGCGGAGGCAAGCCGTGCCGCGGTCGCTTCGAACTCCGCCACTTCCTTCCGGCAGTCGTCGCAGTGCCGGAGGTGGTCGTCGAACGCCTCCCGCTCGGCCCGGTCCAGGGCGTGGAGGGCGTAGGCGGCCGCGAAGGAGTGGATGTCGGAGTGGTGCTGTTTCACGTGGTCACCCCCATGCAGTCGCGAAGCCGGATCAGCCCGTCGCGCATGCGTGTCTTGATGGTGGGAAGAGGCGTGCGCAGGGATTCCGCGACCTCACGGTAGGTCAGTCCCTGGTAGTAGGCCAGGGTCACCGCCTGGCGCTGCAGTTCGGTGAGTCCGCGCAGGCAGCGGCGGACCTGCTCGCTCTCGAGACGGGTCTGCACCTGTTCGGCGACCTCGTCGTACGCGGGGGAGTGCTCGCGAGCGGCCTGGGCCTGTTCGCGGTCGGTGGCGGCCTGCGCGGAGCGGACGCGGTCCACGGCACGCCGATGGGCGATCGTCGCGGCCCAGGTCGTCACGCTGCCGGTCTCGGGGCGGTAGCGGGCGGCCTGCCGCCACAGGTCGATCATGACCTCCTGGGTGACCTCCTCGGACTGGGCCCGGTCGCGGACGACCCTCGTCGTGATCCCGAACACCAGGGGGGCGAGAGCGTCGTAGAGGGCGGAGAAGGCCTGCTTGTCACCGCGGGCGACCCTTTGCATGACCTCGGTCAGATCGCTGCGACCGGTCTGGCCAGGGGGACCGAAGGGGAGCGGCTGGTTCACCGGCCGGGCTCCGGCTGTGGCGACCAGCTGAAGTGGCCGGGGGCCGGCCGGTGGGTCCGTGTCCATCGCATACGCGTCCTTGGTCGTGGAAGGGGCAGGCCGTCACACCGGCAGCCGGGCCGTAGATCGCAGGGGTCTTTGCACAGTCTTCGTAGCGGATGGATGTGCGGATGGGCGGGTGTTTCGTCACCTGGGCGTTGGCCGGTTCGCTCGGCCGGGTGAGCCGGGTGAGCCGGGTGAGCCGGGTGAGCCGGGTGAGCCGGGTGAGCCGGGTGAGCGGGGTGAGCGGGGTGAACAGGGTGGCGCCTGGCCCAGCCGACGGGCCTGTCAGGTTCCGGTCCAGCGCCGTATCCGGGGTGGCGCGGACCGGTGACCCGTCCGTAGTCGCGGGCGCGAGGCGCATCCGTACCTCGTGCACGCAGAGCCGGGACTCCGGACGGGTCGGCCGCGGGCGGCTGTCGGCACAGCCGCCCGCAGGTCCGCTTCCGCTCACCTTCCGCTTGCCTACCGCTCGCTTTCGGCTCGCTTCGGGTGGCCGTCGTCAATCTTTCGGGTGACGGACCAATCCGCCGGGCGGGTGCCGCCGAATGCCCCCCGTGAGCACCTTCCGCGACACCCTCACCCGGGCCTCTCTCGGGGCACTGGCCGGCCTGCTGGCCGGGTTCACCGCGCTCGCCGTGGCCGAACTGACCGCCGCCCTGGTCCGGCCCGAGGCGGGGCCGGTGACGGTGGTGGGCGGCGCCGTCATCGACCGGACACCCGCGCCGGTCAAGGACTTCGCGATCCGGACGTTCGGCGAGAACGACAAGGTCGTCCTGCAACTGGGCATCCTGGTCCTGCTCGCCCTGTTCGCGATGACCCTGGGCGTCCTGGCGCTCCGTCACAGGCGCCTGGGGGCGGCCGGAGTCCTGCTCTTCGGGATCGTCGGGGCCGCCGCCGCCCTGAGCAGGCCCGACACCGCGGGCGTCGCAGACGCCCTGCCGTCCGTGGTCGGCGCGGTGGCGGGAGCCGCCGTGCTGTACCTCCTGGCGGGGAAAGCCACCTCCGTCGGCTCCTCGGCCGGTACCGAGGGCACCGGGGGCGGGTGGAGCCGACGGGGGTTCCTGACCACCGCGGCCGTGACCGCCGCCGCTGCCACCGGAGCGGGTGTACTGGGCCGGGTGCTGTCGCAGCGGCGCGGGCAGGGAGCGGTCACCTCCCGCAACAGCCTCGCCCTGCCCTCACCGGCGTCGCCGGCACCCCCGGTTCCGGCCGGAGCACAGCTCAAGGTGCCCGGGATCAGCGCGTTCACCACCCCCAACCGTGACTTCTACCGCGTCGACACCGCCCTCGTCGTACCCAAGGTCGACGCGGACACCTGGAGGCTGCGGATCCACGGCAAGGGCGTCACGCGCCCCCGCACGTACACGCTCGAAGACCTCCTCGCGCGCCCCCTGATCGAACGGGACATCACGCTGACCTGCGTCTCGAACGAGGTAGGCGGCCCGTACGTCGGCCACGCCCGCTGGCTCGGCGTACGCCTGGCGGACCTGCTGGCCGAATGTGGGGTGCGGTCTCCCTCACAGGGCGGCAAGGCCGATCAGCTGGTGGCGCGTTCGGTGGACGGCATGACGCTGGGGTCGCCGGTCGAGGACGTCATGGACGGCCGGGACGCGATGCTCGCCTTCGGCATGAACGGCGAACCCCTGCCGTTCGAGCACGGCTTCCCCGTCCGCATGCTCGTCCCCGGTCTCTACGGATACGTCTCCGCCTGCAAGTGGATCGAGGACATCGAGCTCACCACCTTCGACGCCTACGACGCCTACTGGGTCAAGCGCAAGTGGGCCCGCAAGGCCCCGATCAAGACCCAGTCCCGCATCGACACCCCCAAGCCCTTCGCCCGGCCCACCGCCGGCACCGTCACGGTCGCCGGCGTCGCCTGGGCCCAGCGCCGGGGCATCACCCGCGTCGAGGTACGCGTCGACGACGGCCCCTGGCAGGACGCCGACCTCGCGGTTCAGGACACCGTCGACACCTGGCGCCAGTGGTCCTACCGCTGGAAGGCCGCCCCGGGCGGACACACCCTCACCGTCCGCGCCACCGATGGCACCGGCCGAGTCCAGACCGAAGTGCGCACACGCACGGTCCCCGACGGGGCGAGCGGCCGGCACAGCGTCTTCGTCACCGTCACCTAGACCACCGGGCTGCCCCGCGGGCCCGGAGAACACCGAACACCACAACGCCATTCCGTACAGAAAACACAACTCACAACTCTCCATAGGAGCAACAGAGATGAACACCCTGCGCATGCGCCGTGGCGCGATCGCCGTGGCCGCCGCCGCCGTCCTCCCCTTCTCGCTCGCGGCCTGCTCGGACTCCGACAGCAAGACCGAAGCGGCCGCGCCCAGCGCGGCCCCCGCCGACCCGAGCACGGCGAGCGAGGCCCCCGGCGAGGACGCGACGGCCATGGACCAGCCCTTCGGCCCGGCCTGTGCCGGGGTGCCCAAGGAGGGCGCCGGTTCGTTCGACGGCATGGCCAAGGACCCGGTCGCCACCGCCGCCTCCAACAACCCGGCGCTGTCCACCCTGGTCACCGCGGTGAAGAAGGCCGGCCTGGTCGACACCCTCAACAACGCCGAGAACATCACGGTCTTCGCGCCGACCAACGACGCCTTCGCCAAGATCCCGAAGGCCGACCTCGACAAGGTCCTCGCCGACAAGGACACGCTCACCAAGATCCTCACCTACCACGTCGTCGGCCAGAAGCTCACCCCGAAGCAGCTGGAGAACGGCTCCTTCGAGACCCTCCAGAAGGGCATGATCACCACCGCCGGTTCCGGCGAGGCGTACACGGTCAACGACACCTCGAAGGTCGTCTGCGGCAACGTCAAGACCGCCAACGCGAACGTCTACATCGTCGACACCGTCCTCATGCCCAAGTAGCCGGCGAGCGCACACCGGCCCTTTCCCCCTGAACGCCCAGCGGCCGGTGGCCCACGTCCCTCACCACTCTCACCGCGAGGGACGCGGACCACCGGCTCTACTCGCTTCTGGTCGACGGGCAGGGCCGGGTCCGTGACCGATGGCCGACTACTTGTGCATGGAACCGCTGCCGTGGCCTTCGATGGTGCCGCAGGTGGCGGGGGCGGTGGCTTCCTGGGGCAGCTTGGGGTCGAGTTCGCTCTTGCCCTTGCCGAAGTCGTACATGCCGTTGCCGTTGGGGTCGATGCCGTGCTGAACGACGTGCAGGCGGGTGATGTTGTCGGCGACGGCCTGGGAGACGGTGATCGTCCGCGAGTAGGACAGGTTGCCGTTCTTGTCCGCGACCGGCATCCGGTCGACGGCCAGTCCGCTGGCCTTGGTCGTGTCGCCCTTGGTGGTCAGGGAGATGTTGATGTCCCCGTAGGCGGGCAGTCCCTCGGTGGTGGTGACGACGCCGTCGCCGTTCTTGTCCGCGCCGGCGTCGGGGCAGGTGAAGTCGTGTCCGCTGGTGGAGCCGTGGATGTGCTGGGCATGCGGCTGGCCGGGGACCAGACCCTGAGCGTTGATCTTCACGGTGAGCTGGCGGCCGTCCAGGCTGAGCTGCGCGGTTCCACGGGCACCGGAGTCGTTCAGCTGACGCAGCTCGACCTGGTAGCTCTGGGCCTGCCCGGTCTGCGAACCCCCGCTGTCTCCGTCCTGGGCGAGGGCCGGGGCTGCCATGGCGAGCCCCAGGGCGGCGGGCAGGGCCACGAGGGTGGTGAGACGGGTTGAGTGCCTGGTTGTCATCGCGATGCATCCCCTTCCGGGGGACTCGCCGGCGCGGGGCCGGTTCGCGTCCGGATATGTCATCCCTTTCACTCTCCATTCGGAGCTGCCGCGACGAAGGATTGCACTCGCGGGGCCGGGATGCCGGATGCCTATCGCCCCGTGGGCCGTAGGGTCGTCGCGACCCTGGGGCCGGGGAAGAAGGGCGCCTGAGCGGGACCCCGCGAAGGGGCGGCCGTCGCCCAGTGCGGCGGGCCGCATGAGCACGATCCCCCGCTACGCCCGGCGCAACGCGGTACGTCCCCAGAGAACAGGAAATGACGGTGCTGGACTTCGAGATCGAGCTGGCGCCGGACGTGTGGCCGGACGGCACCGCGGCCATCGCCGAGCCCGACTACGCCTACGTCACCCTCACCGACGTCACCGCGGACGAAGCCGGCGCCTTCGCCGTCTGGCTGCGCGACTCGTTCGCCCCGGCGCCCGACCTCGTGCGCTTCGCCAACAGCCTCGCCATGGTGAACGGCGAGGACACCCCTTCGCCGCTGCCGGCCGAGGGGGACCGCGAAGACATCGGTGATCTGCTGCGCCGGCATCTCGACGCGTTCGACTACTGACCCGGGGCCATCAGGCAGACGGCTAGGGCGTGTTGGCTCGCCCCAACAGGAACTTGACCGATTGCCGCCCACGGCCGATGTTCTCAGCCCCAGCCCGTCGACGAGCGCCGATCAACGGCCGTGGCTTGCGTTCGATCAACCCGACCTGACGAACTCGATCGGCTCTCGCTGTGGTGATGTCCATGTTCCTGGTGCATGTATCGCGCCAGGAAGGGGAGTTGTGGAGTTCTGGGTGTTTTCTTGATCCGGAGTCGCGGCGATACAGTCCGGCCAGAGGCGGATTGGGAATCAGGGGGAGGGGTCGGCGTGTTGGAGGTTGTGGCGCTCAGTGCGCTCACCACGTTCCTGCTGGGTGTGGGGAACGGGGCCGCGGGGGAGATCGGCAAGCAGATGACGCTGTCGACGGGGGCCCTGGTGCGGCGGGCCCTCGGGCGGGAGACGCCGTTGCCGGCCGGTACGGAGGACAGACAGGCGCTGGCGGGGCGGGTGTACGCGCGGCTGAGTCGGGATCCCCGGCAGGCCGGTGAGTGGGCGGTCCTCATGGAGAGCGGTCCGGAGCAGCTCCCGGCGCCGTCCGGTGGCGGGATGCCTCCCGCGCCCCGGGCGTTCACCAACCGGCAGAAGGCCCTGAAGCAGTTGACGCGCGAGGCTGACCGGTCGTGGGACGGGCGGCCTCGGGTCTCCTTGCTCTCCGGGGATCCCGGGAGTGGTACGACGTCCGTGGCCCTCCGGTTCGGGGCCGAGAGCCGTGACCGGTTTCCCGACGGGCAGTTCTACGTCGACCTGCGCGACACGGGCGCGGAGAACGGGCCGGAGCCGGCCGCCGTGCTGCTGCGGCTGTTGCGCGAGATGGACGTGGACCCCGAGCGGATGCCCTCCACCGAGTCGGGGCGGGAACGGCTCTACCGGCGGCTCACCGTGGGGCGCAAGGCGCTGGTGGTGATCGACCACGTCACCTCGCTGGCCCAGGTCCGCGCCCTCGTACCGGCCACCCCCGATGTCTTCCTGCTCGTGGTCGTGTCCGGCCCGCCCCTCCTTCTGGAGGCGGAGCGCGTCGCCGTGCCGCCCTTGACCGACCGGTACGCGAAGAAGCTCGTGAGGGAGGTGGCGGGGTCCGAGAACTCAGCGCGGGTCGCCGCGCGCCTGCCCGGACTGCTCGCCCGCTGCCAGGGCAACGCGTACGCCCTTCACACCGAGGCGCGGCTCCTGGCCGGGGAGGCCGTCGCTCAGGAGCGAGGGGACGAGGAGGGGCGGCAGCATCCGGTGCGGGGCACCGTGCGGCACGCTTCCCTCCGGCTCGGTTCCGAGGCCGTTCGGCTCTGCCGGCTCACGGCGCTGGGCGGCTGGCCGTCCATCAGCGCAGAACTCGCCGCCGCCGCAGCGGGGTTCGGCGACGACGAGGCGCGGGCGGCTCGGCTGCTCGCCGAGGCCGCGGACGTCGGGCTCGTGGAGGATCTCCCCGGCTCGCGCTATCGCTTCCGGCCCGAGGTCCGGCGCCAGTTGGCCGACACGGCGGCCTCGGAGTACGGCGTCCGGGAGTGCTCCGACGCCGTGACCCGGGTGCTCGACGCCCTCCTCGACCGGGTCCTGCGCGCCGCGCACGCCGCCCTGCCGCAGAGCTGGCGGACGGAGCAGGTGCCGGGGGACGTGCGCGCTTACCGCAACGAGGCCGACGCGGTGGGGGTGTTGGCGGCCGAGGTGGCCAACGTGGTCCGAGCCGTGTCCGTGGCCGAGGAGCACCAGCAGGTCACCACCGCGTTGCGCCTGGCCCGCGCCCTCTGGCCGCTCCAGCTGAAGGCCGGGCACTGGGACGAGGTGCTCCCCGCGCTGCGTGACGCGACCCGGTGCGCCGAGGAGAACGGCGTGGACTCCCGGGCGACCGGGCTGCTGTACTTCCAACTGGCGCACTGTCTGGGCGAACTGGGCCGCTGGGAGCAGGCGCACCGCGCGGCGCGGGCAGCCGTCAGGTGCGAGCGGGCCGCCGGGCATCTACGGGGCGAGGCGTCGTCCGTGGAACTGCTCGGACTGTTGAGCCTGAACCGCTGGCTGTACGAGGAGGCCCTGGAGCGCTTCGTCGAGGCCGAGCACATCTACCGGAGGATCGCCCCGGACCAGGAGGGCGCGGCGGACCTGCCGCGGGCCCTGGCGCTGGCCGAGCGACACCAGGGCCGGGCTCTGCGCGGCCTGGGACGGCTGGACGAGTCCCGCCGTCGTCTGGAGAGCGCCGTGGACTTCTTCGCCGGGAGTGGAGAGCGGCCGGTGGAGGCGTACAACCAGGCCCGTGCGCTCACGGACCTCGCGGAGACGCTTCACGACAGCGGTGACGACACGGCGGCGCTGACGAGGATCGCCGGGGCGGAGGCCCTGCTCAGTCCTGCCGCAACCCCACACCTCACCTACCTGGCGGGTCTGCGGCGGCGCTGCGAGGCGGACGTCCGGTAGGGGCCGCGCCGGCGTCGACGGCGACCGGGTGCGTGCCGCCGGCCGTACGCACCCGGAGCGTGACGCCCCGCGCGGGGACGGTCCCGCCGTGCGCCAGCCAGGCGTACAGCGACGACGCGTACGCCGCCGGATCCGCGTCCGCGCCGGCGCCGGTGTCGCCGGTCAGCCGGAACGTGCCGTGATCCCGGGTGCGTACGGTGCAGGTGTCCGGCCCGGTCACGTACGCGGCCACCGCGCAGTGCGGATGCCGCCTCAGTACGTCCGCAGTCCACCGGTCGGCACCGCCCAGGCGCGGGTCGTCCGGCGGCCCGTCGCGCGTGATCACATCCGCCAGTTCCAGGTCTCCGGGGCGACGGGTGTCCTCGTGGACGGCCAGGTGGGTGGCGACGGTTCCGGTGGGCTCGTCATGGTCGGCCAGGTGTTCCGTGGCGCGTTCGATCGCCACCTCCGATCCGTTCACGCGCGTCCGTACGTGCAGCGCGGCCGTCAGCCTCGGGGGGTTGTACGGCGGGAGGGGCAGCGGCTCCAGCGACGCGGGCGCGTCGGGCTCGGGCAGGTCCATCAGCGTGTAGAAGTGCCGGCGCAGCAGCGCGGCCGACCGGCCCGGAGCCGAGGTGACGAACTCCGCCGCCGTGCCATCCGGACGATGAGCACTCAGGACCCGCTCCACCTGGGGGCGCAAAGGGGCGTGCGGATCGAGCCGCGGGGCCTGCCGGGCGAACTCCGCGAGCGGCGCCTCGGGGTCGAGCCTTCCCCGGCCGTCCGCCGCCAGCAGCACCGGGGTGTCCAGGGCGGCGGCGTAGTAGGTCACCGCTCCGAAGTCCCCGAGGACGAGGTCCGCGGCCAGGAGAGCCTGCCGCCAATCGTGAACGGGGTCGATCAGGATCAGCCCGCCGCGCCGGGCCCGGTCGAGCCAGGCCCTGATCTGGCCGGGGCCGTGGCCGTGCCAGACGTTCGGGTGGAGTACGGCGGCCAGCCGGTACTCATCGGCGGGGAGCTCGGCGGCGAGCCGGGGAAGCAGGCCGGGCAGGATGTCCTGGCCCCCGCCGCTGCCGAAGAGGCCCTCCGGGTTCCAGGTGGAGTTCAGGACGACGAGCCGCTGCCCGCTCCGCACCCCCAGGGCGCGTCTGAACCTGTCCCGGTAGGGACGTCCGGCGAGCATGCGGTCGAAGGAGGGGTCGCCGGCGAGTACGGCGGAGGGCACCGCCTCGGCGCATACCCGGGTCAGTCGTTGCAGTTGTTCCGGGTGGGACAGGACAAGACCGTCCACGAACGGTTTGCCGTCGACCAGAAGCCACTCCGGCGACAGCCCGAACGTCGGCTCGTGGTTCGTGGTTCGTGGTTCGTGGTTCGTGGTTCGTGGTTCGTGGTTCGTGGCTCGTGGCTCGTGGCTCGTGGCTCGTGGCTCGTGGCTCGTGCAGTCTCTTAGTGTATCCGACACCGTGTGAGATTACGGACAAATTGCCCGTCAAGTCGGCCAGTTCGCCGCCGAAGCTGGCGGAGATCGCGAGATCCACCGGGGTCGAGAGTGCCTGCTCCCACGGCAGCTCGGGAAGCTCCAGGTCGGCGAAGACCTCCCGGATCCCGCCCTGGAACGCCGAGGAGCCCGTCGACGTGACCAGCAGCTGGACGCGGAAGTCGTCGTGGAACAACGGCAGCAGGTCCGACAGGCGTCCGGCCGAGGTCACGTTGTGGACGACCAGCAGCACCCGCCGCTGGGCGGCACGACTCGCCCACCGATGGGATCCCTCCCCGACCGGTACGCGTATCGGCCGTGTCGGCAGGGGTTCGGCTGTCCCCACTCGTGACCTCCTGGGCGAGCATGATCTCGGTCGCGGATCACCATAACCGTGCATGCGTATGTACATGCGGGGCGAGTGCGCGTCCCGCCGGCCGTAACTGGGCTGGACGAGGGGCCGGATGGGACCGTCGGATAATGTTGAGGCATTTGCTCGCCTCGGTCGCCTGCCCGGCGCCGGGCGCACCTCGATCTCCGCGGTGGGCTCCGCGGCCCGAAAGGCTTACATGTCGATTCCCTCGCTGGACCACTCCGCATCCGAATCCGCCATCGTCTCCCGGCTCCGGACCGCGGGCTGCGTCTTCGCCGAGGAAGAGGCGCAGATGATCATGTCCGCGGCCGGTGACGCCGCGGATCTGGAGGCGATGGTCGAGCGACGTGTCGTCGGTCTGCCGCTGGAGCACGTCGTCGGCTACGCGGAGTTCTGTGGCCTGCGCATCGAGGTCGACGCCGAGGTCTTCGTACCCCGGAGGCGTACGGAGGCACTCGTCCAGCAGGCGGCGGAGCTCGCGCCTCCGACGCGGGCCGTCGTCGTCGACCTGTGCTGCGGCTCCGGTGCGCTGGGGGTCGCACTCGCCGCGGCCCTGGACCAGGTCGAGCTGCACGCGGCGGACGTCGACCCGGCCGCCGTCCGCTGCGCCCGGCGCAATGTCACCCGGGCCGGGGGCGAGGTCTACGAGGGTGACCTCTTCGCGCCGCTGCCCGCCGGGCTGAAGGGCCGCGTGGACGTCCTGCTGTCCAACGTTCCGTACGTGCCCACCGTGGAGATCGAGCTGCTGCCCTCCGAGGCCCGCGACCACGAGGCACGCGTGGCGCTCGACGGTGGTGCGGACGGTCTGGAGGTCCTGCGGCGCGTCGTCTCCGAGGCGGCCGAGTGGCTGGCCCCGGGCGGCGTCCTGCTGTTCGAGACGAGCGAGCGCCAGGCCGACGAGGCCGTGGCCGCGGTCACCGGTGCCGGTCTGCTCGCGCGGGTGGCCACCGACGACGAACTGGACGCCACCGTCGTCATCGCGAGCCGCCCCGACGCCGGCTGAGGGAAAGAAGGACAGGGGGGAGAGGTCGTCATCCATGGAGAGTCACGCATTACGTAGCCCGTCCGATCGCACGTCCGATCGCCGCCCGCAGCTTCTCGCCATCAGCGACCTCCATGTCGCCCACGAGGAGAACAGGCGGCTCGTCGAAGAGCTCCGCCCGTCCTCGGACGGCGACTGGCTGATCGTCGCCGGTGACGTCGGGGAGATGGCCGAGCAGATCACCTGGGCGCTGCGGACGCTCAGCGAGAGGTTCGCCCGGGTGATCTGGAGCCCGGGCAACCACGAGCTGTGGACGCCGAACGAGGACCCGGTCCAGCTGCGGGGCGTCGAGCGGTACGAGTACCTGGTGGACGTCTGCCGCGGCCTGGGCGTGCTCACCCCGGAGGATCCGTACGCGCTGTGGGAGGGCGACGGCGGCCCGGTCCGGATCGCGCCCCTCTTCCTGCTGTACGACTACACCTTCCGTACGCCGACGGCCGCCGACAAGGAGGAGTCCCTCGCGCAGGCCTACGAGGCGGGGGTCGTGTGCACCGACGAGTTCTTCCTGCACCCCGACCCGTACGCGGGCCGCGAGGACTGGTGTGCGGCGCGGGTGGCCCTCACCGAGCGGCGCCTCGCGGAGTGCGACCCCGACGTCCCGCTCGTGCTGGTCAACCACTGGCCCCTGCTCCGCGAGCCCACGAGGATCCTGCGCTACCCGGAGTTCGCCCAGTGGTGCGGGACGGAACGCACGGCGGACTGGCACCGCCGGTTCAAGACCGCCGTGGCCGTCTACGGCCACCTCCACATCCCCCGGACCACCTGGCACGACGGCGTGCGCTTCGAGGAGGTGTCGGTCGGCTACCCGAGGGAGTGGAAGCGGCCCGGCCACCGCAGGGACGTGCCGCGTCCGGTTCTCGCACCGCGCGCTGCCCCGTGAGGGGACTTGTCGTCGTTCGGTAGCGGGTCTGGTCGGTTCGTCCTCCTGCCTCCCTCTCCGTTTTTGTGCCGGACCCGTCCGTAACGGTCGCCTTGGCTTCCCCCTTGTGGCCGTCCCGAGGATCCGTAAAATGTCACACACCATTACAGGGAGCGGAGTTCTTTCATGGCCCACGAGCATGCCCCGGACCACCGCGCCCACCCCTGGCACGGCATCATGGTCGCCACCGCCCTTCCCCTGCGCGAGGACCTCTCCGTCGACCACGACGCGTACGCGGAGCATGTGGCCTGGCTGATCGCCAACGGCTGCGACGGTGTCGTCCCGAACGGCTCCCTCGGCGAGTACCAGACCCTCACCGACGCGGAGCGCGCCCAGGTCGTCCGTACCGCCATCGCGGCGGCCGGCGACGGCGCGCGGGTCATGCCCGGTGTCTCCGCGTACGGGAGCGCCGAGGCGCGGCGGTGGGCCGAGCAGGCCGCCGAGGCCGGTGCCGGTTCGGTCCTGCTCCTGCCGCCGAACGCCTACCGCGCCGACGAGCGGGCCGTACGCGCCCACTACGCCGAGGTCGCCGCCGCGGGCCTGCCCGTCGTCGCGTACAACAACCCGATCGACACCAAGGTCGACCTCACGCCCGACGTGCTCGCGCGTCTGCACGGCGACGGCAGCATCGTCGCGGTCAAGGAGTTCAGCGGTGACGTCCGCAGGGCGTACGAGATCGCCGAACTCGCCCCGGATCTCGACCTCCTGGTCGGCGCCGACGACGTCCTCCTGGAGCTGGCCGTCGCGGGTGCGGTCGGCTGGATCGCCGGCTATCCCAACGCCCTGCCCCGCAGTTGCGCCACGCTCTACCGGGCCGCCGTCGCCGGCGACCTCGCCGCCGCGCTCCCGCTCTACACGGCGCTCCATCCGCTCCTGCGCTGGGACTCCAAGGTCGAGTTCGTCCAGGCGATCAAGCGCTCCATGGACCTCGCCGGACGCCACGGGGGAGCCACCCGGCCGCCCCGTGCGCCGCTGACACCCGAGCAGGACGCCGTCGTGCGCGCCGCGACCGAGAAGGCCCTCGCCGAGGGGCACGCGTGAGCGCCGTGACCTCACCGCGAAGGACCGGGCGCGTGAGCGCCCCACCCCCGCCGCGAACCTCCCGCGCGTGAGCGCCCCACCCCCGCCGCGAACCTCCCGCGCGTGAGCGCCCCACCCCCGCCGCGAACCTCCCGCGCGTGAGCGCCCCACCCGCGCCGCGAACCTCGCACGCGTGAGCGCCGTGCCCGCGCCGCGAACCTCGCACGCGTGAGCGCCGCACCCCCGCCGCGAACCTCCACCCACTCGTACGTCTGAAAGGGACTCCATGCGTACGCGTCATGTCTTCCATGCCGTCGACTCGCACACCGAGGGCATGCCCACGCGCGTGATCACCGGTGGTGTCGGGGTCGTTCCCGGCGCCACGATGGCCGAGCGCCGGCTGCACTTCATCGAGCACATGGACCACCTCCGTACGCTCCTGATGTTCGAGCCGCGGGGTCACGCGGCGATGAGCGGCGCGATCCTCCAGCCGCCCACCCGGCCCGACGCCGACTACGGCGTCCTCTACATCGAGGTGTCCGGTCTCCTGCCGATGTGCGGTCACGGCACCATCGGCGTCGCCACCGTCCTCGTCGAGACGGGCATGGTGCCGGTCGTCGAGCCCGTCACCACCGTCCGCCTCGACACCCCCGCCGGCCTCGTCAGCGTCGACGTCCAGGTGGAGAACGGCGCCGCGAAGGCGGTCACGCTCACCAACGTGCCCGCCTTCTCCGTCGGGCTCGACCTCAAGACGGAGGTGCCCGGGTTCGGGACCGTCACCTACGACCTCGCCTACGGCGGCAACTTCTACGCGTTCGTCGCACTCGACTCCCTGGGCCTGCCGTTCGACCGCGACCACAAGGACGAGCTGCTCGCGGCCGGGCTCGCCGTCATGGACTCGATCAACGCGGGCCCCGACCGGCCCGTGCACCCCCTGGACCCGGCCTTCGCCGGCGTGAAGCACGTCTACCTGGCCGCGCCCGGCTCGGACGCCGTCCGCTCGCGGCACGCGATGGCCATCCACCCGGGCTGGTTCGACCGTTCCCCGTGCGGCACCGGGACCAGCGCCCGCATGGCTCAGCTGCACGCCAGAGGCGAACTTCCGCTCGACACCGACTTCGTCAACGAGTCCTTCATCGGGACGGAGTTCACCGGGCGGCTCGTCGGCGAGACCGAGGTGGGCGGCGTGCCGGCCGTCGTCCCGACCGTCACCGGACGCGCCTGGATCACCGGCACGGCGCAGTACTTCCTCGACCCCGACGACCCCTTCCCCGCCGGGTTCCTCCTCTGATGGCGGGCAGAGAAACGTGACATTGTACGATGCCCCTCCGTAACTTCTCGGAGGGCGCACGATGGGTGACCTGAAACAGTACGGCCTCGTGAGAGCGCAGGAGCGGCTCCGCGACCAGGTCGGGCACGCCCTCCGGGCCGCCCTGATAGCCGGCGAACTCCGCCCCGGGCAGGTCTACTCGGCCCCCGGACTCGCCGCCGACCTCGGCGTCTCCGCGACCCCGGTCCGCGAGGCGATGCTCGACCTGGCCCGGGAGGGTCTGGTCGAGCCCGTACGCAACAAGGGCTTCCGCATCACCGAGGTCAGCGAACGGGACCTCGACCAGTTCACCGAACTGCGGACCCTCATCGAGGTCCCCACCATCGGCCGGGTCACGCGGACGGCCACCCGTGAGCAGCTGGAGGAACTCCGCCCGGTCGCCGAGGAGATCGTCTCCCGCGCGCGCGAGCACGACCTCATCGGCTATCTGGAGGCCGACCGCCGCTTCCATCTCGCCCTGCTCTCCCTGTCCGGAAACGAGCGTCTGGTCGAGACCGTCGGGGAGCTGCGCAAGCGCTCCCGCCTCTACGGCCTGACCGGTCTGGACGAGGCGGGCAAGCTGGTCTCCTCCGCCGAGGAGCACCTCGAACTCCTCGACCTGATGCTGGCCGGTGACGTCCACGAGGCCGAGGCCTGCATGAGCCGCCACCTCCGCCACGTCCGCTCCCTCTGGGCCGACGCCCACGACAAGCCGGCCGGGCGGACAGCGGCCCCGTAAGGAGGGCGCGGCGGCGGGATCCTGTTCGTCGAGGCGCGGGGAGAGAGCGCCAACTCCCTTGCTCCTGCTGGCAGTCCGAGCGACCTGGACAGTGTGCGGGCTGTCTATATGCTGATGGCATGTTTTCCTCCGCGTCCAGCTCCTCCGCGCCTGTTCCCGCCACCGCCTCGCGCCTGGCGGGCGTCGCGTCGTCGCCGGTACGGGAGATCCTGGCGCTCACCGCGCGCCCCGAGGTGATCTCCTTCGCCGGAGGCCTGCCCGCGCCCGAGCTGTTCGACGTCGCGGGAATCCGGGCGGCGTACGACCGCGTTCTGGCCGAGAACCCGCAGCAGGCGCTCCAGTACTCGACCACCGAGGGCGACCCGGAGCTGCGTACCGCGATCGCCGGCCGGCTCACGGCGCGCGACCTGCCCACGGACCCCGACGACCTGCTGGTCACCACCGGCTCGCAGCAGGCCCTCACCCTCCTCACGACGGCCCTCGTCGAACCGGGTGGCGTGGTGCTCGTCGAGGACCCCTGCTACCTCGCGGCCCTCCAGACCTTCGCCTTCGCCGGCGCCCGGATCGTCCCCGTGCCCACCGACGACCAGGGCGTCATCCCCGCCGCGCTGGAGGAGATCGTGGCGCGCGAGAAGGCCACCCTCCTCTACCTCGTCCCCACCTTCCAGAACCCCACCGGCCGCACGCTGCCCGCCGACCGGCGTGCCGCCGTCGCGGACGCCGCCGCGCGGCACGGGTTCTGGATCGTCGAGGACGACCCGTACGGCGAACTCCGCTACGACGGCGAGCGCGTCCCCTGGATCGCCGCCGATCCCGCGGCCGCCGACCGGACCGTCCTCCTCGGCTCCTTCTCCAAGGTGATGGCCCCCGGGCTCCGGCTCGGCTTCCTGCGCGCCCCCGCCGGTCTGCGCCGCGCCTGTGTGATCACGAAGCAGGCCGCCGACCTGCACACCTCCTCCATCGACCAGGCCGCGGCCGCGCGCTATCTGCGTGACAGCGACCTCGACGCGCACGTCGCGGGGATGCGGGACGCGTACCGGGAGCGCAGGGACGCCATGCTCGAAGGCCTGCCGGCCGCGCTCCCCGAGGGCAGCCGCTGGAACCGGCCGGACGGCGGCATGTTCATCTGGGCTCGCCTCCCCGAGGGCCACGACGCGACGGCGCTCCTCAAGACCGCCGTCGGCCACGAGGTCGCGTACGTACCGGGAGCGCCGTTCTTCTGCGGGGAGCCGGAAGCGGGCGCGATGCGGCTGTCGTTCACCACGCACTCGGCCGAGGAGATCAGGGAAGGCCTGCGCCGACTGGCGAAGACCTTCGCCTGACCTTCGCCTGACCTTCGCCTGACGGGCGCCGAGTGGCGCTGACGGGCGCCGAATGGCGGTGCCGCCCGGTGCCGAACGGCGGTGCCCGGCGCCGAATGCCCGTGGTCGCCGCCGAGTACTGCTTGCTGCCTGGTCATGACCTCGTGTCGTTGTTGGGCCGAACGGGTGAGGAGCGGGAGGATGTGCCCATGAGTAGGTACGAGAGGTACGACGTCACCGACGAGCAGTGGGAGGGCCTCGCCCAGGTCGTGCCCCTGCGCGGCCGTGACGAATGGCCGTCCAGGGTCGACCACCGCACGATCCCCGAGCAGTACGAGTCCGCCGAGCAGCGCCGCATGATCGTGCTGCGGGTCCAGGTGTTCGCCGACGCCCGTGAGGTCGCCGAGTACCTCATCGCCCAGATCCCGGTCCTCCTCGATCTGACGAGCGCCGACACCGATGTCGCCAAGCGCATCCTCGACTTCAGCAGCGGGGTCGTCTTCGGCCTCGGCAGCGGGATGCACCGCGTCGACCGGAACGTTTTCCTTCTTGCCCCGGCCGGTACGGAGGTCGAGGGCGCGGAGGGCGAGGACGGGGAGGAGGTCGTGGGCGGCAGGGCCGCCGGCGTCCCCCGTTCGTAGGAAGGTCATCTGGACGTAACGGTTCGTCAGAGAACGGCCTGCGTACGGTCCGGGCATGGACCTCACCGGCGGCAGCACGCTCGCCCGCACCCCCCACACCCAGCCCTCCGACGCCCCTGCCTCCAGCGCGCTTGCCGGGCGAGCGGGGACGGTTCCCGCGGCCGTACCCGGTGGCAGACCGGCGGCTGGGGAGGGAGCTGGGCCCCGAGTCGGGGCTGGAGTCGGTGCAGGCGTCGGTGTCGAAGCCGGGGCTGGGGCCGGGGTTGGAGTCGGGGTCGGCGTCGGCGTCGGCGTCGAAGCCGGGGTCGGAGTCGGTCTCGGGGTCGGTTTCGGGGTCGGGCGAAGGGCTGCTCGCCCGGTCGTCACCGAGTTGCGCCTGTCCGCGTTCGCCGGGCATCGCGGCGCCGTCCACGCGCTCGGGCCCGTCACCCTCTTCGCCGGGCCCAGCGGAAGCGGCAAGTCCACCATGCTCCGCGCGTACGAGGCGCTCGCCCGGCTCGGCGCGGGCGACTCCCTCGACGAGGTGTTCCCCGACGCCGCCGACTGCGTCCCCGAGCGCGCCCGGCCCGACGCCCAGGGCCGCCGCGGCTTCCGGATCGGTTGCACGGTCGACGGGCCGGCCGGCCCGGTCCACCTCGACCTCGCCGTCCAGGCCGAACCCCGGCTCCGCATCGTCGGCGAGCGCCTCACCGGCCGCGGCCGCACCCTGCTGGCCACCGCCCTGCGCGACCCCGGCCGCAGCACCGTCCAGGCCGAGTGGCACACGGCCGGCGCCACCCCCGTCACCCGGGCACCGCTCCCCGACGACCTCCTCGGTACGGCCCTGCTGCCGCTGCGGGTCGCGGGCAAGACCCCCGGACAGCTGGAGGTCCTGGCCGCAGCCGAGCAGCTCGTCATCGGGCTGCGCTCCGCCTTCCCCTGCGACCCCCGGCCCGAAGGGATGCGGGCTCCCGTCCTCCCCGGCGAAGGGCGGCTGCTCCGCGACTGCGCCAACCTCGCCGAGGTCCTGCACCGCACTCACACGGACTGCCCGCGCAGGCACCAACGCCTCGCGGCCGTGGCGGGCGCCGGCTGCGCCGGGCCTGTCACCGGTCTCGGCGTGCGGGAACTCCCGGACGGCACCGTCCGCGCGGTGCTCGAACGGGGCGGCCGGCCCGCGACTCCGCTCGGCCGCCTCGCCGACGGGGAACTGCGCTATCTGGCACTGGCGCTCACCCTCCTCACCGGGCCCGGCGTGCTCGCGATGGACCGGATCGCCGAGGTGCCGGATGCCATGCAGAGCCTGACCCTCCTCGCCGACGGCCTGGACCGGGGGCTCGACGGACGCCAGGTGCACGAGCTGCTCGGCCTTGCCGTGGGCATCGCGAACGACGGGCACATCCGGGTCGCGGGGGCGGTCGGGGAGCTGGGGGCGCGGGAGGCGCGGCGGACGCCGGGGGTGACGGTGGTAGACCTGGGCGTGTGACGGAGAACGAGACGGCCGGCGGCGAGACGGTGGCAGGCGCCAGGAGCGAGACGGTGGACAAGGGCATGGGGCGTGGGGACGCGGAGCGTGGGGGCGTGGAGGGTGAGGACGTGGAGCGTGGGGACGTCCAGCGCGTGGACGTGGAGCGTGGGGACGTAGAACGTGGGGGCGCGGCGAGCGGCGATGCGGCGGTTCAAGACGTGGCGTCGCTCCAGCGCAGGCTCGCCCAGTTCGCCGCCGCCCGCGACTGGCAGCCGTTCCACACGCCCAAGAACCTGGCCGCGGCGCTTAGCGTGGAGGCGTCCGAACTCCTCGAAATCTTCCAGTGGTTGACCCCTGACCAGGCAGAACGCGTGATGGACGACCCCGAGTCGGCACACCGTGTCGCGGACGAGGTCGCCGACGTCCTCGCCTATCTGCTCCAGTTCTGCGAGGTGCTCGGGGTCGATCCCCTGGTGGCGCTCGCGGCGAAGATCGACAGGAACGAGGTCCGATTCCCCGTCCGGAGGAGGGAAGGAGGGGACGCTGACGGGGCCGCTGACGCGGGCACTCCAGGAGATCGTCACTCTTCGGAGTGATCGACTTTTCCCCATCGAGCCTACTGTCCACAGATTTCCGAATTCCCCTGGTGTTGGGGCTCAGGCGGCCTCACTCTGGGTAGTGGAATGAGTGGGCGGTAAGTCGTACGAACGGGGGCGGCGTTGATGGAAGCGGAGAGGCTCATCGCGGCCGGGCGGCACGCGCTGGCGGGGAGCGGAACGGCACAGGACATCGTGGCGGAGGCCTGGCAGGCTCAGGCCCTCGCCCAGGCGATAGGGAGTCATCTCGCGCTCTGCGGGCCGCTGGAGCTGCGCGGCGAGGCGCGGGGGCTGAGCGAGATCGGGGAGTACCCGACGTGGGGGACGGGTGGGCCGCGTGCGGCGCAGTTGACCGAGGTGGGTGACCCGGTCGTGGCGTTGACCGCGCTCGGGGCGCTGCTCGGGGAGGTGGGGATCGCGCTCGTCGGGGTGGCCTGTGCCACCGACGAGGAGGGGCTCTACTGGCAGTGCATCGAGGCCATCGACGCGGTCGACGAGTCGAACGACCGGGTGGGCGGGATGCTGCGACGGCTCGCGGTCCGCGACAGGGAGCGGGCCCGTCCACCCGACCCCGCCCGAGGCCGGGCGGGCCCCGGGCCGGGTCCGGTGTGAAGGGTGAAACGTGAACGGCGGACGCCGGCCGGCGCGGACGGCGGACGGCGATCTGTAATCGGTCGGGGCGGTCGGGGCGGTCGGGGCGGTCGGGAGGCCGCGGTGGAGCTAGGAGAGCGGCCGCGCCTCGCCGGGGCCGGGCGGCTTTCGGAGTCGCGACCGGTGGGCTCGCGGCGGTCGTCGCCCTTGTGCGGGCCGGCGCCTTCGCGGAGGTCGACGCCTACCTGGCGGCCGGTGCCTTCGCGAAGGTCGGCGCCCTCGTGCCGGCCGGCGCCCTAGCGATGGTCGGTGTCCACCTGGCGGTCAGTGTCCACCTGGCGGTCAGTGGCCTCGCGGCGGCCTGTGGCCTCGCGGTTCTCGGTGCGCGGCGGTGTGGGCTCCGGGTCCAGGCGGTCGGCCGTGGACTGGATGTCCGCGTCGAGCTGGGAGAGGTCGGCGGAGAGCGCCGCCATCAGCTCCTCCATCTGCTGGAGCAGCCCTTTGGGGGCGCCGGCGTCCTTCTGTGCGGGCACGGACTGCGGCGCGGACTGCTCGGGCACGGCCCGCTCCGGCGCGGCTTCCTGGGACATGGCGGCCTCCTCGGCCCGGACCCCGCCGCCGTGGGCGGGGCACGAGAGAGAGCGACGCACCGGCAGCGGCCGCCGGCACGCGGGCCGGGCGGTCCGGCTCCGCCCGAGCCAACGACGGGTCCCCGGCCACGGTCACTGGCCAGGGCGGACGCGGCCCGCCACGGGGCCGGATATTCACCCGACAGGGCCGGAGCCGCCGGCGAGCTGACGGAGAGGTTGACACGCACCCGACGGTGCAGGATGGAGGCATGGATCTTCGCATCTTCACGGAACCCCAGCAGGGGGCCGACTACGACACCCTCCTCGCGGTGGCGCGGGCCACCGAGGAGCTCGGATTCGACGCCTTCTTCCGCTCGGACCACTACCTCAGCATGGGTTCGTCCGATGGCCTTCCCGGCCCGACGGACGCCTGGATCACCCTGGCCGGTCTGGCCAGGGAGACGAAGCGGATCCGTCTCGGCACGCTGATGACCGCCGGTACGTTCCGGCTTCCGGGGGTCCTCGCCATCCAGGTCGCCCAGGTCGACCGGATGTCCGGCGGCCGGGTCGAACTGGGGCTCGGCGCGGGCTGGTTCGAGGAGGAGCACAAGGCCTACGGCATTCCGTTCCCGAAGGAGAAGTTCGGCAGGCTGGAGGAGCAGCTGGCGATCGTCACCGGCCTGTGGGAGACCGAGCTCGGCAAGACCTTCTCCTACGAGGGGGAGTACTACCGGCTCACCGACTCGCCCGCGCTGCCGAAGCCCGCCCAGGACAGGATCCCGGTGCTGATCGGCGGGCACGGTGCGAGCCGCACACCGAGGCTCGCCGCGCGGTACGCGGACGAGTTCAACATCCCCTTCGCCTCGTTGGAGGACAGCGAGCGGCAGTTCGGACGGGTCCGGGCGGCGGCGGAGGCGATGGGCCGGCCGGCCGGCGACCTCGTGTACTCGAACGCGCTGGTCGTCTGTGTCGGCAAGGACGACGCGGAGGTGGCCCGCAGGGCCGCCGCCATCGGGCGGGACGTGGACGAGCTCAAGGCGAACGGTCTCGCGGGTTCGCCCGCCGAGGTCGTCGACAAGCTCTGGCGGTACGCGGCGATCGGCTCCTCACGGGTCTACCTCCAGGTCCTCGACCTGGACGACCTGGACCACCTGGAGCTGATCTCCGCGCGGGTCCAGTCACAGCTGGGGTGAGCGGGATGAGCGGGATGAGCGGGGTGAGCGGGATGAGCGGGGTGAGCGGGGTGAGCCGATGAAGCCGGGCCGTGCGCTCGCCGAGGCCTTCCGGGAGGGGCCACTCGTCCTTGACGGCGGGCTGTCCAACCAGCTGGAGGCGCAGGGCTGCGACCTCTCGGACGCGCTCTGGTCCGCGCGGCTCCTCGCCGACGGGCCCGAGCAGATCGAGGCGGCGCACGCGGTATACGTACGGGCCGGTGCCCGGGTGGTGACCACCGCCTCCTACCAGGCCACCTTCGAGGGCTTCGGCCGGCGGGGCGTGAGCCGGGCGGAGACCGAGCGGCTCCTCGCGCGGAGCGTGGAGCTGGCCAGGGCGGCGGCGGAGCGGGTCGGGGAGGAGGTCTGGGTCGCCGCGTCCGTCGGGCCGTACGGCGCGATGCTCGCGGACGGGAGCGAGTACCGGGGACGGTACGAGCTGTCCGTGCGGGAGCTCGAACGGTTCCACCGGCCCCGGATCGAGGCGCTCGCCGCGGCCGCGCCCGACGTCCTGGCCCTGGAGACGGTGCCGGACGTGGACGAGGCGGAGGCGCTGCTGCGGGCGGTCGAGGGGTGCGGGGTGCCCGTGTGGCTCTCGTACACCGTCGAGGGCGGGCGGACCAGGGCCGGGCAGGAGCCGGCGGAGGCCTTCGCGGTCGCCGCCGGGAA
Source organism: Streptomyces sp. NPDC055103 (assembly GCF_053607625.1). Taxonomy (NCBI): domain Bacteria; kingdom Bacillati; phylum Actinomycetota; class Actinomycetes; order Kitasatosporales; family Streptomycetaceae; genus Streptomyces; species Streptomyces sp. NPDC055103. The sequence continues at coordinate 40,323 of NZ_JBSGTX010000005.1, read as the reverse complement.
CGACCAGGTCGTCGCGGTCGGGGTGAACTGCTGCGACCTGGAGGAGGCGGGGGCGGCAGTGGAGCTCGCCGTCGCCGTGACCGGCAAACCGGCCGTGGTCTACCCGAACAGCGGGGAGCGGTGGGACGCCGGAGCCAGGGGCTGGCGCGGCGACGGCACGTTCGACCCGTCCCTGGCCGCCGCCTGGGCGGGGGCCGGTGCCCGTCTGATCGGTGGTTGCTGCCGCGTCGGTCCGTCGGCGATCGGTGCTCTGGCCGCGGGCCTCGCCGCCGGGGCGCGCAAGCCGACGACGTAGTCGGAGGCGGCGGCAGCGGGGTGGGCCCGGGGCGCTGGGCGCGCGGAAAATGCCTGGTGGGGTGGGCAGGCGGCGCTCATACTCGGGCGTGTGTTCCTGACAATCAGTACGACCGGCAACCCGGAGCGACCCGCGACCGATCTCGGATTTCTGCTGCACAAGCATCCCGAGCGGGCGCAGGCGTTCTCGACCTCGCACGGCACCGCGCACGTCCTCTACCCCGAGGCGAGCGCCGAGCGGTGCACCGCGGCACTCCTCCTGGAGGTGGACCCCGTGGCGCTGGTGCGCCGCGGCAAGGGCAAGGGCAGGGGCGGCGCCCCCGACGCCGCGCTCGCGCAGTACGTGAACGACCGGCCCTACGCGGCGTCCTCGCTGCTGGCCGTGGCGCTCGCGAAGGTCTTCAAGACCGCGCTGCACGGTGTGTGCCAGGCGATGCCCGAGCGGGCCGCCGCTCCGCTGCCGCTGCGGATCGAGGTCCCCGCGCTCCCCGCCCGGGGCGGCGCCGAGCTCGTGCGCGCCCTCTTCGGGCCGCTGGGCTGGGACACGGTGGAGGCCGAACCGGTCGCGCTGGACGGGGAGTTCCCCGAGTGGGGCGACTCCCGGTACGTGCGGCTGGTGCTCGAAGGCGAGCTGCGGCTCGCCGACGCGCTCAACCAGCTGTACGTCCTGCTGCCCGTCCTCGACGACGCCAAGCACTACTGGGTCGCGCCCGACGAGGTCGACAAGCTGCTGCGCGCCGGGGACGGCTGGCTCGCCGGGCACCCGGAGCGGAAGCTGATCACCGCGCGCTACCTCGCTCGCCGCTGGGGCCTGACCAAGGAGGCCACGGACCGGCTCGAACTGGTGCGGCTCGCCGAGGCCGAGGGGCTCGACGTCGAGGACGTCGACAACGCCGTCGACGAGTCCAGCGACACGGAGGAGCGGCCCGTGCCGCTCGCCGAGCAGCGCAGGGAGGCGATCCTCGCCGCGCTGCACACCGCCGGAGCGAGCCGCGTGCTCGACCTGGGCTGTGGGCAGGGCCAGCTGGTGCAGGCACTGCTCAAGGACGTGCGCTTCGCGGAGGTCGTGGGCGTCGACGTGTCCGTGCGGGCGCTGACCGTCGCCGCGCGCCGGTTGCGGCTCGACCGGATGGGGGAGCGGCAGGCCGCCCGGGTCACGCTGCTCCAGAGCTCGCTCGCGTACACCGACAAGCGGCTCGCCGGCTACGACGCGGCCGTGCTCAGCGAGGTGATCGAGCACCTGGACCTGCCGAGGCTGCCGGCGCTGGAGTACGCGGTGTTCGGCGCGGCCCGGCCCCGTACGGTGCTCGTGACCACGCCGAACGTCGAGTACAACGTGCGCTGGGAGTCCCTGCCGGCCGGACACGTCCGGCACGGCGACCACCGCTTCGAATGGACCCGGGAGGAGTTCCGGGGCTGGGCGGCCGGAGTCGCGGGACAGCACGGGTACGGCGTCGAGTTCGTTCCCGTCGGACCTGACGACCCCGAGGTCGGGCCGCCCACACAGATGGCCGTCTTCACCCGTACCGAGACCGCGACCGAGACCGCGACCGACGAGACCTTGAAGGAGGTCACGGCATGACCCGCACCCTGCCCGTCACCGACCTGTCCCTCGTGGTGCTCGTCGGCGCCACCGGCTCCGGCAAGTCCACCTTCGCCCGGCGGCACTTCAAGCCGACCGAGATCGTCTCCTCCGACTTCTGCCGGGGGCTCGTCGCCGACGACGAGAACGACCAGTCCGCGAGCAAGGACGCCTTCGACGTCCTGCACTACATCGTCGGCAAGCGCCTTGCGGCGGGACGGCTGACCGTCGTCGACGCCACGAACGTGCAGCAGGAGCCCAGGCGCCAGCTCGTCCAGCTGGCCAGGTCCCACGACGTGCTCCCGATCGCGATCGTCCTCGACCTGCCGGAGGACGTCTGCCGCAGCCGGAACGCCGGCCGTCCCGACCGGGCGGACATGCCCGCGCACGTCATCCAGCGCCACCGCCGCGAGCTGCGCCGCTCGCTGCGCGGACTGGAGCGCGAGGGCTTCCGCAAGGTCCACGTCCTGCGTTCCGTCGAGGAGGTGGAGGAGGCCGGGATCGTCCTGGAGCGCCGCTTCAACGACCTGCGCCACCTCACCGGCCCCTTCGACATCATCGGCGACATCCACGGCTGCCGCTCCGAGCTCGACACCCTGCTCGCCAAGCTCGGCTATGTGGACGGCCACCACCCCGAGGGGCGTACGGCCGTCTTCGTCGGCGACCTCGTCGACCGGGGCCCCGACTCGCCGGGCGTCCTGCGGCGCGTCATGGTCATGGTCGCCTCGGGCGACGCCCTGTGCGTCCCCGGCAACCACGAGAACAAGCTCGGCCGCTGGCTGAAGGGGAAGAAGGTCCAGCAGACGCACGGGCTCGCCGAGACGATCGAGCAGCTGGAGGGCGAGAGCGAGGAGTTCCGGGCGAGAGTCGCGGAGTTCATCGAGGGGCTCGTCAGCCACTACGTCCTCGACGGCGGCGCCCTCGTCGTCTGCCACGCCGGGCTGCCGGAGAAGTACCACCTCCGCAACTCCGGCCGGGTGCGCTCGCACGCGCTGTACGGGGACACCACCGGGGAGACCGACGAGTTCGGGCTGCCGGTGCGCTACCCGTGGGCCGAGGACTACCGGGGCCGGGCCGCCGTCGTCTACGGCCACACACCCGTACCGAACACCTCCTGGATCAACAACACCATCTGCCTCGACACCGGGGCCGTCTTCGGCGGGAAGATGACCGCGCTGCGCTGGCCGGAGCGCGAGATCGTCGACGTACCGGCCGAGCGGGTCTGGTACGAGCCGGCCAGGCCGCTCGCGACCGAGGCGCCCGGCGGGCACGAGGGACGCCCCCTCGACCTGGCCGACGTGCACGGCCGGCGGATCGTGGAGACCCGGCAGCTCGGGAACGTCGCCGTGCGCGAGGAGAACGCGGCGGCGGCCCTGGAGGTCATGAGCCGCTTCGCCGTCGACCCGCGCCTGCTCGCCTACCTGCCGCCGACGATGGCCCCGACCGCCACCTCGCGCGCCGAGGGATATCTGGAGCACCCGGCCGAGGCCTTCGCGCAGTACCGGGCGGACGGCGTCGAGCGGGTCGTGTGCGAGGAGAAGCACATGGGCTCCCGGGCCGTGGCCCTGGTCTGCCGGGACGAGGAGGCGGCGCGCGAGCGCTTCGGTGTCAGCGGCGTGACCGGCGCCCTTTACACCCGTACCGGACGCCCGTTCTTCGGCGACCAGGCCGTCACCGAGCAGGTCCTCGACCGGCTGCGGACCGCGATCGGCGCCGCCGGCCTGTGGGACGAGCTCGCCGCGTCGGACAGCGCCTCCGGCGCGGGCGACTGGCTGCTGCTCGACGGCGAGCTGATGCCGTGGTCGCTGAAGTCGGCCGGGCTGCTGCGCTCGCAGTACGCGGCGGTCGGCGCCGCCTCCGGCGCCGTCCTCCCCGGGGCGATCGCCTCCCTGGAGCGGGCGGTGGCGCGCGGGGTCGAGGGGCTCGACGGGCTCCTCGCCAAGCAGCGGGAGCGGAAGGTGGACGCGGCCGCGTTCACCGAGGCGTACCGCAGGTACTGCTGGCCGACCGAGGGCCTGGAGGGCGTGCGGTTCGCGCCCTTCCAGCTCCTCGCGGCGCGCGGTCGCTCGTTGGCCGCCGTCCCGCACGACGAGCAGCTGGCCTGGCTCGACCGCCTGGTCGAGCACGACCCGACCGGGCTGCTCCAGGTCACCCGCAGGCTCGTCGTCGACACCCGCGACGAGGCCTCGGTCCGCGCGGGCACCGACTGGTGGCTGGAGCTGACCGGAGCCGGCGGCGAGGGCATGGTCGTCAAGCCGCTGGCGGCGCTCGTCCGCGACGCCAAGGGGCGGCTCGGGCAGCCCGGTGTGAAGGTGCGCGGCCGGGAGTACCTGCGGATCATCTACGGTCCGGAGTACACCCGTCCGGAGAACCTGGAGCGGCTGCGGCAGCGCTCCCTCGGCCACAAGAGGTCGCTGGCGCTGCGCGAGTACGCGCTCGGCCTGGAGGCGCTGGACCGGCTCGCGGAGGGGGAACCGCTCTGGCGGGTCCACGAGGCCGTCTTCGCGGTCCTCGCCCTGGAGTCGGAGCCGGTCGACCCGAGGCTCTGAACCGGGGTGCCGGGGCCGGCGGTTCTCCGGTTCCGTGAGGTATCCGTCCTGCTCGTCCGTGCTGCTCCGGCGGGGGGCGCAGGGGCGCCGACAGTGGCGCTCCCCTGCGCCCCCCGTGCTCGTTGACGCCGCCGTTCCGCACCTCTAGCGTTCTTCACCCCGAGAGGTGACGCAGCGTCAACAATGTGGCGAGGCAAGCCACATGAGGCGCGAACGCACACACGAGAGGCACCGGACGACCACCGGTGGGCGGCCTTCCCCGAGGGCCGCCGGAGGGCACGGGGGTGAACGGGTGATGAGTCTCTTCGGCCAGGACCGCTCCTTCCTCCACGCCCTCCCGGCGGCCGACCGCCGCTCCCTGATCGCCGAGGGTGCCCGCCGCACCTACGAGCCGGGGGAGGTGATGATCCGTGAACACGACACCAGCGCCTACGTCCTCGTGCTGCTCTCCGGCTGGTCCGTCGTCTCCGTCGGCACCGAGCGCGGCTCCCGGCTCATCCTCGCCCTGCGCGGGGCCGGAGAGGTCGTCGGCGACCTCGCCGCCGTCGACCTGCGCCCGCGCAGCGCCACCGTCACCGCGCTCGGAGCGGTCGAGGCGGTGGCCGTCTCGGGCGACCGCTTCCGGCACTTCCTCGCCGCCCGACCGCACGCCACCTCGCTGATCATGCGCCAGCTCGCCACCCGGTTGCGCAGTGCCGACGTCGAACGCCGCGCGCTCGCCTCCGAGACCGTCCTCCAGCGCCTCGCGGCCCGTCTCGTCGAACTGGCGGAGCGCGCGGGCCGGCAGGCCGACAGCGGGACCGTACTCGAACTACCGCTGCCTCAGCACGACTTGGCAGCGGCCATCGGAGCCACCCGGGAGGCGGTGGCCAAGGCGCTGCGCCTGCTGCGGGAGCAGGACGTCGTCCGGACCGCGAACCGCACCGTCATCGTCATCGACATGCGGGTCCTCGTCCTGCTCGCCGAGGGGCGTGCGCGCCCCCACGCGGAACAGGCGGACGAATCTCCGCCGGATGTGTAAACGGCTACATCGCCGGTCGCGGAACACGGCCAGCCTGGAAGCGCACCACCACGGCACCAACGGCACCACGGCATCCGACAGGGGGTCCGAGTGAGCAGCGCGGGAGTGAACGGGGCGCACGGTGAGGCGAGTTCCGGCCGGGAGGCCGCCTCGGGCGGGATCCACCGGTTCGTCGTCCTCGGCGACATCTGCGGGTCCGGCACCCTGGACATGGCCGAGAAGGAGCTGCACCGCGCGGCGATGTACGCGGCGTTCGACGAGGCCTACGCCTCCGTCGGTGTCGAGCCCGGCACCTTCCACCAGGAGGACCGGGGGGACGGCATCCTCGCCGCACTGCGCCCCGACATGCCGCCGAGGCTCATGGTCGGACGGTGGATCGACACCCTGTACGAGAGCCTCCGCGCCCACAACACGGGCCGGAACCGGCGGCTGCGCCTGCGGATCGGCATGAACGCCGGGCTCGTGGTCCAGGACCGGTACGGCCTCGTCGGGCGGGCGGTGGACCTCGCCGCACGGCTCTGCGACAGCCCCACGGCCAAGCGGATCATGGCGGAGGCCCCCGAGGTCGACCTGCTCGTCGTGGTCTCCGACTGGCTGTACGGGAACGTGGTCGCCGAGGGCGGGCGGTACGTGGAGCCGGACCACTACCGGCGGGCCCGGATCCGGTCCAAGGAGACCGACGAGGCCGCCTGGTTCCACGTCCCGCGCCGGACCGCGCCGCCGCTGATCGGGCCCGAGGGGGAGGACGGGGCGGCGACGCCCGCGGCGCGGGGTGTGCCGGAGGTGGGTTCGGGAGCCGGCGTCGGGCCGTCGCGGGGGGACGGCCCAACGCCCCGAACCGGGGGCGGGAACCGCACGTACAACGTCGGTGGAGATCTGCTCGACATCCACCACAACACGATCCACGGCCCCTTCACCGGCATCCGCAAGGACCCGGGGGACCGGGGGGAGCGGGCCGGCCGAGGGGACCGGGGCGGCCAGGGGGCGGGTGAGTCGGAGTGAGCGACCACGACGACGGTGCCTCCTCGAACGAACCCCTGGACGCGGGCCGCGGCGGAGACGACCGGGGCGGGGAGCGCGGCGGGGAGCGGGGGCCGGACCGGGGTGCTGGGCGCGGGGAGCGGGGGCCGGACCGGGGTGCGGGGCGCGGGGACCGGGAAGGCGACCGGCAGGGCGCGTCCGACCGGGGGGACGGCCCGGGGGACCAGCCGCGCGAGCCCAGCGTCTTCGCGTCCGCGGGCGGCGGCCCCCTCGGCGGCGAGGGCGACACGGGCGGCGCCGCCACGGCGCGGCGCGCCGTCCGGACCTGGGCGAGCATGGCGGGTGACCGCCACACCAGCATCCAGGGCGACGGCACCGTCTACGAGGGCAACCAGTTCTTCTCGCTGTACGCCTCCGACCGCGCCGCCCACTTCGTCCGGGGCCCCGTCCCGCCCGAGACGCTCGACCATCTCGGCCGGGTGTACTGCGAGACCGCCGGATACCAGCGGATGAAGCGGCGGCTCAGTGAGCATCGCGTCCTCGTCCTCTGCGGCGAGCCGGGCAGCGGCCGCAAGGCCACCGCGCTCGCCCTCCTCGGCGAGCTCGCCGACGACAAGGTCTTCCGGCTCGACCCGCGCCACGGCGTCGACGAGATCACGGAAGAGGCCCTCCAGGAGGGCGGCGGCCACCTGATGGAGTTGCTCACCGAGGACATGCGCACGGAGAGCGAGCCACGGAACTCCCGCTCCGGCCCGGGCGGCGACGGCACCGCCGCGCGCCGCCCCGCCGCCCGCCTCTCCGAACTGCACCTGGACCGCTTCGCGGAGCTGCTGCGCGGGGTCGACGCGTACGGGATCGTCCTCGTCGAGAACGGCGAGCTCGCCGACAGGCTGCTGCGCGGGCGGTACGGGACGTACTGTCCGCCGCCGCCGGCCGACGAGGTCCTTGGGCGCCATCTGCGGGACCTGCTGCGGGCCGAGCCCGCCGAGGCCCTCGACGCGGCGCGGGCGCTCGCCGGCCGTTCCGACGTCGTCACGGCCCTCGGCCTGGAGGAGCTGCGCCCGCGCGAGGCCGCCCGGCTCGCCGACCATCTCGCCCGTCACTGGCGCGGGGAGGTGACGGAGGAGCAACTCCTCGCCGACTGCGCCTCGTTCGTGACGTCACAGGCCCGCGAGTGGTTCGCCGGCGCCGACCGCCCCGGCACGCTGCCCGAGGCGCTCCCCGTCCTGAACGCGGGAGCGTTCCGTATCGCCGTCGCGGTCTTCGACGGCTCGGCCTACAGTCTCGCCGCCGAGGCCGCCGAACTCCTCGCCTGGGAGCTCGCCGTCACTCTTGACCCCGAACACGCCCCAGGGCGACGCCTGTTCAGCACGCACGCCGAGCACCGGCCGGTGCAGGCGCGGGCCGTCCTGGAGGACGGGCAACTGGACCTCGGCCCGGCGAAGGTGCCGGTGCGGGCCGTCCGCTTCCAGGGCGAGGCACTGGCCGGAGCCGTACTCGGCGAGATCTGGCACGGCTACCACAACGTCCGGGGCCCGGTGGCACGTTGGCTGCGCTCCCTGTGCGACGACCCGCGACCCGAGGTGTGGGTGCGGGCCTCGATCGCCGCGGGCGTGCTCTGCTCCTGGGACTGGATCCACGGATTCAGTGAGCTGATCACGCCCCTCGCCGTGACGGACGCGCCCGTGGCCCGCCTGGCCGCCGCGACCGCGCTCGCCGAGTCCGCCCGGGACGCCCGCATCCGGCCGGCCGTCGCCGCCGTGCTCAAGGACTGGGCCGTGTCGGAGGACTCCGGTCTCGTCGGGACCGCCCTGCTGGCCCACGGCTACGTGCTCGCCGCCGGCGACGTGCCCCGCTCGCTCGACGCGCTCGCCCGGGTCGTCCGGGTCCACGAGGCGTCCGACGGTGACGTCCTCGGACCCGCGGCCTTCAGCGCGGCCCGGCTGCTCGCCTCGGGGGAGCCCGAGCCCGTGCTGCGGCGCTTCGACCAGTGGCTCGACGACGGCCGGCTCAGCCTCGCGAACCTGACCCATCTCGCCCTCATCCGCGCGCTGAGCACCCGGACCACTCACTTGTGGGGCCTGCGGGACGTGCCCGAGCTCGACCCGCACGCGGCCCGCCCGCTGCTCGTCGCCCTGCTCGCCACCCGCCCAGGGCTCGCGCCCGAACTGGCCCGGCTGCTGCGGCACACGCTCGCCACGGCACGCTCCGGCGAGGTGGCGCTGGAGGCCCTCGGAGGCATGCTCCGGCGGGCCGCGAAGGACGAGGAGGCGCTGGGTCATGTGTGCCGCTTCCTGCCGCTCCTGGCCGTGGACCGTCGTGACCGCGATCGCCTCAGAGGCCTGCTGAACGAGCTGGTCCGGGACCGCGACAGGCCCCTGGACAGAGGCGCGGCGCGGCGCATGTGGGACGCCGTGACGGAAGGAGTCAACCGATGACCGGGCCCGAGCGGGACGGGGGCGCGCGACCGGACGAGCGGGCGCGATGGGACGAGCGGACGCCGGACGGAAGGGCTCCGGACGGGCGGGCGCGGCAGCGGTACGAGGACGCGCCCGGGCGTGCGCGGGACGACAGGGAACGGCAGCAGCGGTACGAACGCGAACGGCAGCGGTACGACGCACCGGGCGAGGCGCGCAACGGAGGCCGGGGCGACCAGGACCGCGACCGGGATCGCGACCAGGACCGCGATCGGGGCCGGGGCGAGGATCGGGATCGGCTTCCGGGTCGGGAGCGCGAACCGGAGCGCGGACAGGGGCAGGAGGGTGCAAGGGTGCCGGAGAGCCGGGAACGGAACGGGGGACGGGAAGCGGCGCGGGACGGGTCGCGGGGCGGGGTGGGAGGTGGGGCGCGGGGCGAGGGCCGGGCGGGCGAGCGGCGGGGCCCGGCGGCCTCAGGGCGCCCGCGCGGACCGCTCCTCGGCGAGTACGCGCCCCCGTACCGTCGCCGGAGCGGCCGGGTCGCCGCCGTGCTCCTCTACCGCAACGGCGGTCACCGGGTGGTCTGGCCGGACCGCAACGAGGACGTGAACAAGCCGCTGATCGGCTCCCCGTACACCGTCTTCGAGGTCCAACTCGGCAGAAACGTGACGGAGTTCCGGCTCCAGCTGCCCGCCGCCGGGGACGGCGTCTTCTTCGAGGCCGTCGCCAGGGTCCAGTGGGTGGTGACCGATCCGCACCTCGTCGTCCAGGAACAGGTCGAGGACGTCGCCGAGTTGCTGCACGACGAGCTGCTCGACGGACTGCGTAGGCTGTCCCGGAGGTTCCGGATCACCGAGGCGCAGCGCGCCGACGAGGCGGTGCGGGACGAGCTGGACGCCGGCCGTCTCAGCCTCGGCCGGGACATCGGGCTGAAGACCCGGGTCCATGTCTTCATCGACCTCGACGACCTGGTGAAGGCCGAGGTCCACCGGCGTGACCGGATCAGCGTGACCATGGAGGCGGACGCGCGCGAGGCCGAGGCGGAGCGCCGCAAGGACGCGGCCGACCGGGCACGGATCGCCGAACGGGCCCGCGAGATCGAAGCCCTCTTCCAGCGCGGCGACCTGGCCCAGATCGCCCACCACATGGCGACGCACCCGGACAAGCAGTGGGAGATGCGCATGCAGCTCCAGCGGGAGCGGCGCGAGGGCCAGGAGGACTACCTGGCCGTCTTCAACCGCCTCCTGGACACCGGGGTCCTGGAACGGCACGACATCGGCGAGCAGATGTACCAGGTGCTCATGTACCTGCGGACCCAGACCGGCAACGTCGTCGGCGGCATCACCGACCACGTACTCAACCCCTCGGGCGGAGAAGGTGGTTCGCGGGCGCGGCGCGCCCTGGAGGAGGGCACCCCGGAGCCGATACGACCCGACTGGGGCGACGAGCTCGGGGAGCACGGGGACAGCCGGAATCGCGGGGAGCCCCGGGAGCGCGGTGACGCCCCGCCCGTCCGGAGGGTCTACGAGCCGACGCGCGTCGAGTCCGGCTCCGACCGGGAGCGCGAGCGCGAGCGGGGCAGGGGCAGGGCCAGGGGCGAGGGCAGGAGGCGGGAGGAGCACCGCGACGGGGACCGGGACAGGCACAGGGACGAGTACGGGTACGGGGACCGGGGGCAGGGCCGGCGGGGCGGTGAGCGTGGCCGGTACGAGCGGGACGACTCGTACGACCCGTTCGACCGGTTCGACCGCGACGATCCGTACGACCGCGAGCGCGCCGACCGGTCGGGGACGGTCTCCGGACCGGGGCCCACGCGCCCCGGCCGCCCCAGCGAGGCGTTCGACGACTGGGAGGACGAGTGACGACCCCGGACCCGGCCGCGTCTCCGCCGCATGCCGGCCCCGTCCCCGGCCCCGGTCCCGCCCCCACCCCGACCCCCGCCCCTGTGGCGCCCGAAGAGCTGCGGTTCATGGCCGAGCGGCTGCTCTCCACCGTCCGTGAGGACATCGGGCGGGCCGACACCAAGGCCGCGATCCTGCTCTCCGGCGCCCTCGCCTTCCTCGCGGTCGTGTTCTCCGGAGACCGCGGCCCGATGCCCACGGCCGGTGCCGGGCTCGCCCTCCTGCTCGTGGCGGGTGCGCTGTGGACCGCGGGCGTCCTGATGCTCGTGTCGGTGGTCCTGCCCCGCACGCGGATAGGGGCGGACCGCACGCTGCTTCGCGACCTGGCGGCCGGGCGGTCCGAGGGCGAACTGCGCGAGCGGCTCGCCCCGCCCGGCGCCGACGCCACCGGCTGGCTCCTCGAACAGGCCAGCGTGCACGGGCTCGTGCTCGCGGCGAAGTACCGGTGGCTGCGCCTGGGCGTGTGCGCGCTCGCGCTCGGCGCCCTCCTGGCCCTCCTCAGCGAACTGTGGTGAGAGTGACGATGCAGTGGACGAACAAGGGGAGCGCCCTGCTCCTCGCCGGTACGCTGTTCGCGCTCACCGGCCCGCTCGCGGCCGCCGGCACCCCCGGCGCGTTCGGCGCTCCCGGCGCGCCTCAGGCAGCGCAGCAAGCGCAGCAAGCGCAGTCAGCGCAGACATCCCGAGCGGTCGCCGAGCCCGCCGAGGGACCCGACCCGATCGACTTCGCCGTCGTCGTCGACCAGTCGGCCAGCCTGGCCGACAAGGACCTGGCGCGCGAGACGGAGGCGGCGGGGCTGCTCAGCCAGGGCGAGATATCCGAGCGCTCCCGGGCGGCCGTCATCGGCTTCGGCAGCTCGGAGAAGTCCGGCCAGTCGCCCGTGCGCGAGGTCTGCGCGCCGACCGTCGCCGACGCGGCCGGCCGCGAGCGGCTCAGCGACTGCGTCCAGCTGCTCAACCGGCGCGACGCGGCCCGCATGGGGCCGGGCACCGACTTCCCGGCGGCCATCCGCCAGGCCGTCACCCGCCTCACCCGCCTCCCCCGGCCGGCGGACCTCCCGAGCCTCCCCGAGAAGGGCACCACGGGTGGGGCGGCCGCGAAGGCCCCCGCCACCCCCAAGGTCGTCTTCCTCCTGACCGACGGCAGGCTCGACGTCTCCGACAGCCCCGAGTACGGCACGGACCCCGCCAACCGCCAGTCCAACGGCGAGCGGCGGCTCACCGAGGAACTCGCGCGCGCCCGGGCGGCCGGCGTGCAGATCTGGCCCCTCGGCTTCGGCACCGAGATCGACCGCGCGGCCCTCACGGCCATGGCCGAGGGCGGCTACCGGGGCGCGTGCTCCGACGTGCCGGGCTCCGTCCCCCACATGCGGGTCGTCAGCAGCTCCGCCGAGCTCGACAAGGCCCTCCAGGAGACCTTCGCCGCCGCCCGGTGCGCGCGGATCTCGCACGGCACCGCCGGCAAGCCGCCCGCCGACCTGACGGTCGTCATCCCGCCCATCGCCACCGACGGCTCCCTCACGGTGTCCAAGCACGACCCGAAGGTACGGGTCACCTACTTCGACCCGATGGGCCGGCAGGTCCCCACCCGGGGCGAGCTGGACGGCTCCACCTTCGAGGTCGGCGGACAGGACGGGCCGGTCGAGGCGCTGCGCGTGAAGAACCCGCTGCCGGGCCGCTGGCGCGTGCACATCGAGGCGCCGGAGGGGCACCGCGACCGCGAGGTCGCCGTCCGCGCCATCTGGCAGGGCATGCTCCGCTCCGACGTCACCCTCGACCCGGCCTCCCCGCGCGCGGGCGAGCAGGTCACCGTGTCGGTACGGATGCAGACCCGGCGCGGTGTCACCGTCACCGACCCCCGCCAGCTCGCGGATCTCACGGTGGCGGCCGAACTGCGCGGCGCGGGATTCGCCCCCGTGACGTTCCGGCTCGCCGACGACGGGAAGGCCCCCGACCGCAAGGCGGGCGACGTCCGGTTCACCGGGACGCTCACCGTGCCCGCCGGCGCCACCGGCGACCTGGAGCTCACCACCCGCATGTCGGCGCCCGGCGTCACCTCCGACCGGCGGCCGCTGCACGCCCGCGTCACCCAGGGCACCCCGCTCCTCACCGCCGGGCTCGCCCTCGACCGGGCCACCGTGCACCCCGGGAGCACCGTCGGCGGCACCATCGACGTCACCAACAACGACTCCGGACCGCGCACGCTGCGGCTCGCCGTCGAGGACCTGACTCCCGGCGCCCGTCTCTCCGTCTCCCCGGCGACCGTCACCGCGCCGCCGGGCGGGAGCACGCGCGTCCCCTTCACGGTGACCGTCGGCGACGGCACACCGCTGGGCGAACTGGGCGGCCGGATCGCGGCCGTGGACACCGGCGACGGCGACCGCGTCCTCGACGACGGCTTCCTCGACGTCCTCGTCGTGGCCCCGCCGACCTGGTGGGACCGGTGGTGGAAGGCCGTCGTCGGCGGGGCCGCGGGACTCGTCCTCGTCGCCGCCTTCCTCGGCGTCCAGGAGGCGGCCAGGCGCCGCCGCCGCGACCTCACCGGCGTCACGCTCGAACTCCGCGAGGGCGGGCGGGTCCTCGACACGCTCACCGTCCGCCGCGGCCAGAGCGTCCGAGGGTCGTTCCCCTTCGCGGTCGACGACGTGGGCGGCGCCCCGCCCACCCTCCGCCGGGCCCGCGAAGGCTCCTCCTCCGGCGCCCATGTACTGCGCCGCACGGGCGGCGGCCAGCTGCTGCTGCGCCCCCGGGGCGGCGCGCAGGTCCCCCTGCGCCCGGGCGAGCCGGCCGGCCTCGACGCGTACGAACTCGTCGTACGGGGCGGGGGAACGGGCCGCGACCGCGGGCGGGGCCGCGCCCGCACGGGCTCCGGTACCGGTAGGGACGATGGCGTCGGCTTCGGTACGGACGACGGCTACGGCTATGGCTTCGACTCCGGCGCCGACGACGGCTACGGCTCCGGTTACGGCTTCGGCTCCGGCTCGGGCTCCGGTCCTCGTACGGGGGACGGAACCGATTCCCGTACGGACGACGGGGCCGGATCCCGTACGCGTACGGGCGCGGAAGGCCGCGTACCAGGGCCGCGCCGGTTCGGACTGCCCCGGCGATCCGACCGGTCCGACCGGTCCGACCGATCAGGCCGGTCCGACCGGTCCGACCGATCAGGCCGGGCAGGCAGATCAAGCCGGTCAGACAGATCAGACAGATCAGGCAGGACAGACCGATCAGCCCGATCCGGAGGCGCCGCGGACATCCCCGCGGCAACCGATCCCGGAAGCGGACCCAGTACGGGCACGGGCGGTACGGCCGCCGGGGACCCGGACCCCAACTTCTGAACGGGCCCCCAAAGGAGACGACATGAAGATCTATCAGCCCATGCTCTTCGTCGGGCTCGGCGGCACCGGCGGCCGCATCGGCAGCGAACTCGAGCGCAGCCTCCGCCGGGAGCTCTGCGGCCCCGACGGCACCGACCTGGTCGACGGCGGGCGCCGGATGCCCTTCCAGCTGCCCGACTGCCTCCAGTTCGTCTACGCCGACTTCAGCGAGGCGGAGCTCCTCAAGCAGCCGCAGTTCCGGGCCAGGGGCGCCGAGGGCGCCGCCTTCGCCCGTACCTCCCGCATGGTCCGGGACCTGCTGCCGACCGACTTCGACTCCTCGCCCGAGGTCACGGAGATGCTGCGCGTCTCCGTCCCCGAGGAGACCCGGCTCTGGCTGCCGCCCCGGATCCGGCAGCCGCGCGTCGCCCCGCTCAACAGTGGCGCGGGGCAGCTGCCGACCGTCGGGCGCGCCGCGCTCTTCGCGACCCTGCGCTCCGGTCTCGAACCCGTCCTGCGCCAGCTCCGCGAGGCCATCGGGGCCATCGGCCAGGCGGCCGGCGACCTCCAGCGGGTCGGTGGCGGCCGGATCAGGGGCTGCGACGTCTTCGTCGCCTTCTCCGTCGCCGGCGGCACCGGCGCCGGCATCTACTACGACTTCATCCACCTCATCGGGCACGAGTTCCGCAACGCCAAGGTGCCCGGCGTGAAGATCTACCCGCTCGTCGTCATGCCGTCCGCCTTCCCGCCCGAGGCGGGCGGCGGGCGCGAGGCCGAACTCAACGCGGCCCGCGCCCTGGTGGACCTCTCACGGCTCGTCGACGACCAGAACGTACCCGATGCCGTCGACGCCGTCGGCGACGTCGAACAGCGCGGCCGGCTCAGCGTCACGTACCCGCGGGACGGGGTCGTCGCCCTGCGCCCCGCGACCATGCAGACCGCCTTCCTCTTCTCCAAGCCGTCCGTCATCGGCGCCGAGGACCTGCGCCGCTCCATCACCGCCATGGTGATGTCCCTCATCGGCACCGAACTCAGCGACTCCAACGGCTCGGTGACCCATGCCGACGACGACTACCAGTCCTTCGCCGAACGGTTCGTGAACAAGAGCGTCGAGCGCTCGACACCGGCCCGCTCCGGCATCGGCTACCGCGGCATGTCCACCAGCCTCGCCGCCTCCCTCACCGTCCCCATCGACGACCTCGCCGAGATCGTCGCCGCCCGGCTCCTCGCCCAGGCCGTGCGCGGCATGGAGGAGCGCGCCCGGCGGCCCGCCCGGGACGGATCGGACCTCGTCCGCGACCTCTTCGTCCGCTCCGGCATCGGCCGGCTCTGGAACCGCGAGGCGCCCGACGTCCCCGGACCCGAGCAACTCCCCAGGGGACGAAGGGACATCGCCCAGGAGCTGCAGCACCGGATCGGCGACATGGATGACGCGCTGCGCCGTCTCGACGCCCATCTCACCCGCGAGATACCGCGCCTCACCGAGGACTTCAGGCCGGGCTCCGGCGCACGCGAACTCCTCGGCCTCATCGGCCCGTTCCAGCTCGAAGCCGTCCTGGCCGGCCTGCCCGGCCACCCCGAAAGAGTCGCCAGAGCGGGCTTCACGGGCATGCTGGACAACCGGCGCAACGAACCCGAACGTCCCTCCCACGTCCAGGCCTCCGCCCCGCCGATCCCGCGCATCAAGGGAAGCGTCGGCGGCGTCGTACCGGCCCGGTGGAACGACCCCGACGTCCAGGACGCGCTCGCCGCTCAGCAGGCCTGGTACCAGTGGCGGGCCCGCAGCCTCTGGCACCGCGGCTGGCAGGCCGGCGAGGCCCAGTGGCGGCCGTCCCTGGCCAGGACCGTCAACGAGCTGGGCGAGCTCACCAAGGTGCTCCGCGCCCACGAGCAGGACGAGGCACGGGGCTTCGCCGAACGCCGCCGCGAGCTCTACCGAGACGACCGCGCCGGCATCGCCTACCTCCTGCCCCCGCAGAACACCCTGCGCGCCTTCTACGACGACGTCGTCGACCGGCTCGCCCAGAGCGAGGGCCTCCCCGAGACCACCGACGCCGCGACCCTCCTCGACCGGCTGGTCCGGCCCGACGACTGGCGCAGCGCCCTCGACGCGGTCCGCCGCTCGCCGGGAGCACCGGTCAAGGAGATCAAGCAGGTCCTGGAACGCCGGGTCAAGAAGCTCTTCGGCGAGGCCAACGAGGCCCAGTTCGCCCGCCCCCTGCTGCCCTCCATGGAGCTGCTGCTGCGGGCCGCCGCCGGGGACGAGGGCGCCGAGTCGAAGGTCGACCCGCGCTGGCTCGACCAGTTCCGCGCCCGGCTCGCCGGGCTGCTCCCCGTCGGCTTCGTCCCGGACGGCAGCGGCCCGATGAAGATCCTCATCGTGCACCCGGCCAGCGAGTCCGACGGCCGCGCCGCCGGCTTCCTCCGCCAGGCGCTCAACCTGCCCGCGAAGGCCGACCAGGAGTACCGGGCCGTCGACACCGAGTCCCTCACCGTCGTCCTCTTCCGCAGCGGCATGAACCTCACCGACATCTCCGAGGTCCGCAACGTCCTCAGCCTCTGGTCCGAGGCCCGCGACTCGGCCGGCGAGGACGACTTCCTGCACTGGCGCCAGCGCCTCGGCTACCAGGACGACTGGCTCGTCGCCACGGAGCAGGACCGCCAGCGGATCATGCACCGGCTGCTCTGCGCGATGTGGAACGGCAACATCGCCACCGAAGGACCGGCCGACTCGCCCGGCCTCGTCCGGATCCGGCTCCAGGAAGGCGAGTCCGCGACCATGTCGCTGCGCCTGGAGGACTTCGACGGCTCGCTCTCCAGCTGGGCGGGGATGCTGCGCGCGTACGAGCGCTGGGCGCTGCTCGACGAGGGCCAGATCATCGAGGTGTTCTGCGAACGCCTCATGCGGACCCTGCCCAAGGGCCTCGGGCAGGTGCCGCAGCCGCCGTCGCGGCTCTTCACCCACTTCGTGGAGGAGGTCGCCCCGCGCCAGCTCGTCCTGCTCGACCGGCTGGAGGCCGAGTACCGCGAGTACGGCGACACGGACGTCGAATGGCTCGCCCCGCTGCGCCACTTCTGGGAGGTCACCTACCCGGGCGCCCTCGACATGCGCTTCCCGGCCGCGGCCCGCGCGAACCGCTCCACCCTGCGCGCCCTCTTCGACCGCCACGGGCCGGGGCGACAGGGGCGGGGACGGGGGCAGGGACAAGGACAGGGGCGGGGGAGTGTGCGGGGTCAGGGCCAAGGGCGGGGCCAGGGTCGGCCGCCCGGTCCTGATCCTCGGGAGAACTACGGATACGGATACGGATACGGAGACGGAGACGGGTACGGGGCGGGGACCGGGCCCGGGAGCGAGCCGGGGCGGCACGGTCAGCCCGGGCAGGCGTCCAGGCCGGGGGCGGGACGGCACGACCCGTCCCCTCAGTCTCCTGTGGCCGGTGAGGCCCGCGGATCCGCGTACGAAGGGGACTGGGAGTTCGAGCCGGAGCCCGAGTTCGAGTTCGACGGGTACCCGTGGGGCCCGGAAGAGGAGGAGCGGTGAACCGTCGCGCCCTCCCCGAGCGCCCTCTCCCGGGCCACGCCGTCTGCCTCGACCTGAGGTCGGGCGGGCCGGACGACCCCGGCGCCGCCGTCCGCGCGGCGCTGGACGTCCCGCAGCCCGGCGGTCAGCGCCGGTTCCTCGTCGTCGACGAGGCCGCCGGGCTCGTCGCCCATCAACTCCTCTACGAGCGCCTCTCCTCCTACGGCCCCGCCCAGATCGTGTGCCTGGCCGTCGGCGACCGGGGCGACCGGACGCTGCGCCGCACCCTGACACTGCGCCCGCCCGCCGCCGGAGTTCTCTGGTTGTTCGACACCACGGGCGACACGACGGGTGACACCACGGGCGACGGCGTGGGCGACGGCGTGGGGGACGGTGCGGAGGGCGGCGCGGCGGCCGTCGCCTCCTCCGGCGACGCCGTCCTGCGCCCGCTCGTCGAGGTGCTCGCCACCCCGGAGGTCTTCGACGCCGTCCTCGGCTCGCTCGCGGAGGTCGTGCACGGCGTGGCCGTGCCCGCCGTGCGGGTCCTGGAGCACGACCTCACCGACGAGGCCCGCGCGCGGGCCTGGCGGCAGGCCGTCGAAGGGCTGACCGGCCCCGAGGTCCCGGCCGGGGCCGCCTCCCCGGAGGGCGTGCCGGGCGCGCTCGCGCTGCTTCTCGGCGAGGGCGTGCCGCGCTCCCTCTCGGGCCATGACTGGCTGCCGGTCGGGGGCAGGGCGGGGGCCCGGCTCGCCGCCTGCCAGGAGGCACTCGACGACGCCGTCGACGGCTACGACCGGGTGCGGGGAGTGGCGGGGCTCCTCACCGGCGCGGGCCGTGCCGTGGACCTGCCGGGGGACATCGAGCGGCTCACGGAGGAGCTGGCCCGGTTCCGTACGGCCGTCGCGGACGCCTTCGGGGCCGCGGGCGGCACCCGCCTCACCGCCGAACACCGGGGGCTTCTCCGGGACCGGGGCGTCGAACTCCCCGAGCTGCCGAGGGAGATCACGCGAGCGGGAATCGTCCCGGCCCTGCGGGACCATACGTACGACCTGATCGGCCGGGGCCTGCCGCTGCGTTCCGTGGCGGCCAGGCTCTCCGCGCTCTCCGCGCGCACCGCACCGGCGGGCAGTGCCTCCCGGCTCGCGCGCCTGGACGCGATCTGCGGTCCGGAGCGGCTGCGGCGGCTCGGGGGCCGGTATCCCTTCACGGCCGGCGGGTCGCGGCCCGCGGCCTTCGCCCTGACCGGCCTGCTCGCGCTGCTCGCCGGGGTCTGGCCGGTACTCGGCCTGCTCCTCGGCCCGGCCGTCGGCGTCCTCGCCGCCGCCCTCGCCGTCCTGATGCTGCGGCGCAGGCCCAACCGTTCGCCCGACGGCAGGATCGACGGCGGCGGAGCCACGGGCGCGGCGCCCCGGCTCGTCGGCGGAGTCCTCGGCGGCCTCGCCGGCGCGGGCCTCGGCATGTTCCTGGCCCTGCCGACCTGGGCGGGGGCCGCGGCCCTGGCCGTGTCCGTCGTGGCCGTGGTCCTGATCGCCCTGCGCGACTGGACCCGGGCCGTGGACGACTGGTGGGCGCGGGCGGATCCGGAGGAGGCCGGCCGGATGCTGCGGGAGGTCCATGGCCTGGTCGTGACGACCGCCGTGCACGACTGGCTCTTCGCCGAGGTGCGGCACCACTGCTCGGCCGGGGCGGGTGCCACGGCCCGGCTGCTGCGCGGCCTCGCGGACACCGCCGACGCGTACGGCGGCGTGCGGTCGCCGGCCCGGTCATCGGAGTGGGGGCGGGCCCGGACGCCGGAATGGAGGACGGACCAGCCGCCGGAATGGAGGACGGACCAGCCGCCGGAGTGGGGGCCGGACCGGGCTTCCTGGGCGGACGAACCGCCGGAGCCCGCGCCGTATCCGCGACCGGGTCCCGGCCAGGCCGGTGGTGCCGACACCGCGCCGGCCGCCTGGAGTTGGGACGACTGGGCGGACGACGGGGCGGACGACGGCTGGTCTGACATGGACGCCGAGCCGCCCGTACGGACTCCGGCCGCGCCCCCGTACGCGCCCCCGTACGCGCCGCAGTCGTCTCCCTACCCGCCACCGTCCCCGTCCCGGCAGCTCACGCCCGCCCCGGCATGGCTGGAGCGGCGGTACGGGGACGGGGGCCCCGCACTCGTCGACACGCTCGTCGGCGATCTGGTCTCCGGCACCGTCCTCCTCCTCGACGGATGCTGGGCGGGCATCGAACGCGACCCCGGGGGCACGGAGCACACGGCACAGGGGCAGCGGCTGACGGAGCTCCTGGACGAGACCCGGATCCGTCTGGAGCGCGACGCGGCGGCCTCGCCACCGCCGCCGTACGAAAGCCTCCGCGACCTCGGCGCGCTCACCTCGCTCGCGGCCTTCACCGACCGCTCCGAACGGCCCGACGCGGCCCGGCTCACCGGTGTCGCCCCGGACGCGGTGGCCCGGCTGCTGCTCTCCGATGACGACCCCGGCGGCACGGTCGCGCTCTGCGGCCCCGAGCACCTGAGGCTGCTCTCCCACGACCCCCTCGCCGCCCGGCGGGTCCGCTTCGTGCCCGAGGCGATGCGGCGCGGCGCGGCCGGGGACGACATCTGGCGGGGCACCGCCGAGGACGTGGTGTGGACGGGTGCGGGCCGGCACGCCGGCATCCTCCGTCTCGTACCGCTGCGCGCGGACGTCGTGCACACCGTCCGCGCCGAGGAGGCGGGAGAACCGTGACAGACCCGAACCACCCGACAGACCCGAACCACCCGACAGACCCGAACCACCCGACCGACCCGGACCACCTGAGCTACCCGGCCGACCCGCACCACGCGAACTACCCGACCGACCCGGACCATCCGACCGCCCCGAACCCCCCGATCGATCCGTACCACCCCGACCACCTGGCCGAGCCCACGAGCCCGCCGCACCCGTACTACGAGGAGCTGGAGTTCCTCACCCACCGCGAGGAGCCGGTCCGGTTCGCCGTGCGGTACGGCGACGACCGCAGGCCGCCCGGCAGGCCCGGCGTCCTCGCGCGCCGGGCCACCCTGGGCGCGGGGTGGCCGGTGCTGCAGTTCCGGCTGACCGTGTCCGCGCAGGCCGACCCCCACGCGTACGGCCTGCTGGAGCGCGAGGTGGCGGCCGCCGTCGCCCTCGAACGGCGTTACGGGGCAGCGAAGTTCGGGGCCGTCTTCGCCAGGGTCGTCGGCTTCGAACTCACCGCGCCCGAGCCCTTCGTCCTGTACCGCATGCCCCGTGGCAGGCCGCTCGCCGAGTGGGCGGGCCGCCTCGGCTCCGAGGAGCAGGAGCGGATCATCGGCCAACTCGCCCTGGCGGTACGGCTTCTGGAGGACGCCGACCTCGTGCACCGGGTCGTCGCGCCGGACACCGTGCGGTGGGACGGCGCGCACGTACGGCTCTGCGAGCCGTTCGCCGCGCTGCGCGCGGGGGAGGCGCGCGAGCCGTTCGGCGGCGCGCCCTGGGCCTCGCCCGAGCAGCGCGAGGGGAGCGGCGCGACCGACGCGCGCGACGACCTCTGGTCCGTCGCCCAGCTCGGCTACTACCTCCTCTCCGGCCGCCCGGGCCCGGGCGGGGGACCGCCCGGGGACCTCGCGGACTACCGGCGTCTCGCCGCCCTGGCCCAGAGCGGCCTCTTCTCCCCGAGGGCGGCCGAACGGCCGCGCCCCGCCGAGCTCATGCGGCTCCTGAACGTCCGCGATCCGCTCGGCGCGGCCGCCGGAGCCGCCGATCCGCTCGCCCCGTGGCGTGCCCGGTACGACAGACAACTCGCCCGCAAACACGCCGCGTTCGCGCGAGACCCGTGGTCGGACGCGGGACCGTACACCGACCGCGCCGGGCCGGACCCCGTACCGGACCTCGTGCCCGACCCCGTACCGGGCCTCGTGCCCGACCCCGTACCGGACCCCCGCTCCTCCCGCACCACCTTCATCGACCGGATCTTCGGAGGAGGGGAGGGACCCCTCCGCCCCGCCGCTCCGGCGTCGCCGCTCGACTTCCCGTCCGTCCCGCCCTCGCGGAGCCGGATGTGCCCGCACTGCCTGCTGCCCGTCGAGTACGACGAGCGCCTGCTCGTCACCATCGACGCCAAGGGCAACCGGATCCCGCTCGACCTCACGGGGGAGCGGCGACCCGCCCACGTCGCCGACGCCCTGCGCAAGGCCTACCACCTGTGCCCGCACACCGTGGAGGGCGACGAGGAGCACGAACTGCCCGTGCCCTACCTGACCAACGGCGAGCCGCTCTCCGTCGCCCTCGTCGGCAGCTCCTCCGTCGGAAAGACCCACCTCCTCGCCGCGATGCTCGGCGAGATCGAACTCGGCGGCCTCGCGCCGTACGGACTGCGCAGCCGACCGCTCAACCCCGAGGCGCACCGGACCTATCTGCGCGAACGCGTCCAGAACCTCCAGCAGGGACGGCAGTTGGGCCGTACCGGTCAGCAGACCTTCGCCCGCTTCGCGGACGGGCTGCTGGTCTCCGCGGGCGGCGGGACGCCCCGGCCCGTCGTCTTCTTCGACCTGGCGGGCGAGGACCTCGCGCAGGACGGGGAAGTGGCCCGCTTCCTCATGGGCGTCGACGCCTTCGTCTTCGTCCTCGACCCGCTCCGCGCGCTCCGCCTCGGCTCCCTCGACCCGGTGCGGGAGCAGAGCGGGCTGCGTCGCCGCGACCTCGGCGACGAGGCCTTCGCCACCGTCCTGGACCGCATCCCGAGGCAGCGCGGGGGACTCGTCGCGGCGCCGGCCGCGCTCGCCGTCAACAAGAGCGACCTCGTGCGCTTCGAACCGACCGTCGACCGGTGGCTCGGCCGGGCCCTGCCCGGCCGCTTCGACCCCGCCGAGGCGCGGGACGAGAGCCGCGACGCGTACGCCTTCCTCGCCCACCACGCCAGCGCCGCCTGGCTCAAGCCCTTCGACGACTGCGCGAACTGCTCCCTGCACTTCGTCGCCGCGACCGGCGGACAGGCACGCGGCGACCACTTCCCGCACGGGGTCCGGCCGCGCCGGGTCCTGGCGCCCCTGCTGTCCCTGTTCGCCATGTGCGGGCTGCTGCCCGGGACGCAGCCTACGGAGGGAATCGTCCGATGACACGGTCGGAGAACGAGGTCGACCAGATCGTCTTCCGCTGGGACAGCGAGAACTCCTCGGGCAGTACCGGCTTCGGTCCGGTGGCCTGGTCCGGGCTCCGGGACGAGACGGAGGCACTCTTCCGGATCTCCGGCCCCATGCTGCGGGCCGGCGGGGAGGAGACGCGGCCGGCTTTGATCCGCCTGGAGGGCCGCGCGGGCGTGATGCTCATCCGGCGGACCCCCTTCGCGGACGCCGACGGCGGGACGTCCGTCCTCTGTCACGCGCTCGTCGGCTCGCCCGCGCTGCTCGACCCGGCCTTGTGCCTCGGCCTCCAGGCCTGGGACTGGGAGGGCGCCGCCGCCCTGAACGCCGCCGAGGCGCGCGGACGGCTTCCCGTGGTGCGGGAGGAGGTCCTCGTACCGGCGGCGGGCCGGGGACAGGGCGCACTCGACGAGACGCTGCCGTACGTGGCGGGGGAACTCGTCGGTACGGTGGCGGAGTTGCTGCGGCACCCCGACGGCCGGTTCACCGTCCTCGACGAACGCGGTGACACCGCCTGCCCCGTGCTGTGGGGACTGCACAGCATGTTCGGCGAGCTCATCGAACGCCGGTGGACCTTCGCCAGTCATGACACCGTCGAACTGCCCGCGCTGCGTTACGTGTTCGTCGGCCGCTGGTCGGGAGCGGCGAGCCCCAACACGGGCCGCCGCCGCGTCGACCCGTGCGAGCGGTCGGGCGACCGCGCGGAGGAGATCGCCGCCGGGCTCGTCCGCCACCATCTGCGGGGCGTCGAGGAGGGCGACGGACGCGAGTACGCGGTCGGGAGCGCCCTCCACGAGGCGGCGTCCGGCCGCCGGGCCCCGCTCCTCGACACGGCGGCCCGCGCCCTGGACACCCTCGACGCCCGAACCCGCCGCCGCACCGGCCCGGCCCGTGAACCCCGCGTCCCGCCCACGGGGGACGCGCGGTACGGGGCCGCGCCGCCGGACCCCGGGTACGGGTACGGGTCCGGGACCGAGGGTCCGCGATCCGAGGCCGGTCCGCGATCCGGGGCCGTTCCGGATCCGAGATCCGGGCCTGCGCCGGATCCGCTGAACGGAGCTGAGTCGGATCCGAGACCGAGGCCCGCGCCGGATCCGCGCAATCGGGCCGAGTCGGAGCCGCGATACGGGGGTGGGCGGGGGTACGGGCCGGAGCGGGCCCCGGAGCCCGGCACGGCCCTGGAGCCCGGCCCGGCGTCAGAGCCCGGGGCGGCGACGGGCCGGGAGTATCCGACCGTTTCGCCGGAGGCGCGACGCGAGCCGACTTCGCGGGACGGTGACCGCGCGCGGGACATCGACCGCGCGCGGGACGCCGACCGCACGCGGGACGGCTCCGACGCGCGCCGCCCGCCGGTCCTCCCGGTCGCCGAGCGGAGCTCCGTACCCCGGTCTCCCGACGCGGGGCGTCCCCCGTCCTCCCCGGAGCCCTGGGACGGCCGCCAGGACCGCTCCCGCCCCGGCCGGCCCGTCCAGGACCCGCCGCGGCACACGGCGGAGCCGTACACGGACACGGCCCACGGCGAGGCCCCCGGCGCAGCCGACCCCTGGGCCCCGGAGGTCCCGCCGCGGCAGCCCGACCGCGCCCCTGAACGCCACCCCGCCTCCGCTCCCGCCCGCCACCGTGATCCCGAACCGCTCCCCGCCCCCACCCCGGCCCCCGAACCGGATCCCGTACTCCTCCCACGCCCACCCCACTCCACCCCGGACCACGCGCACGATCCGTACCCCCGTCCCGTCCTCCCGTTGGTCGGGGCCCAGTGGACCGGTCCGGCCGACGGCGGCCGGCGTGGGTGGGGCACGAAGCTGCGGGGAGGCCGGGAGCGGGAGGCCGAGACCGGGCTCGTCCACCGGTTGCCGACCGCGCGCGACGTGGAGGAGGCCCGCGGCCTCGTCGAGCGGGCGGGCAGCCGTGAGCTCCTCGACGCCCTGCGCCGCCCTCAGCTGTACGTCGTCGTCACCCTCCTCCTCCAGGAGATCGCCCGGCGCCTGCCGTTCTGGGAGCATCCGGCGCGCCGCGACCTGTGCGAGGTGGTTCTCGGCCGGGAGCTCTGGGCGGCCGCGTCGCCCGGCGCCGAACACGACCGCTCCGAGCCGCCCGAGGAGCAGCGCGCGTCCAACGCGGCCGAGCTGCACCGCTGGGCCGTCCGCCCGCTCCTCGGTGGCGGCGACGCCCCGGTCGGTACGGTCGCGGACCTGCTCTCGCGGCTGCGGAGGAGCCCCGTGCCGTCGGCCCGCGAGGCCTTCTGGCAGATCGTCGACGGCGACCGTCCGGGCCTGCCCGACGCGGTCTGGCTCACGCTCCTCAAGGAGGCGCACGGCGCCCGGCGCCCGGCGCCACCCCACCAGCCGCCGCCTCCCCACCAGGCCGCGCCACCTCACGGGCCCGACGAGGCCCACCGCCCCGACCAGGCCCAGCGACCCGACAAGGCTCAGCGATCCCACCAGACCCAGCGATCCGAGCCGGCCCAACGACCCCACCCAGCCCAACGACCCGACCAGGCCCAGCGCCTCCACCAACCCCCGCCGCCCCACCAACCCCCACCACCCGACCAGGTTCAGCGGCCCGGCAAGCCACCCGGCCCTGTCACCTACCCCCCGCCGGACGGCGACTCGGTCAACGGCTACACCCGTCGCTTCCTGCTGCGCACCGCCGCCTTCCTCGGCCTGCTCATCGCCCTGATCCTCATCGCCTCCGTACTGAAGTGACGGGAAGTGAGGTGACGGGAAGTGAAGTGACGTGAAGTGAGGTGACGTGAAGTGACGCGCTCTGAACCGCGGGCTCGAAGGCCCGAAAGACGGGCCGCGGCCCCCCGGCTCCGTCAGGATGGGCCCATGGGATTCCATGTCGATTCCGAGACCGGGCGGCTGCGCCGCGTCATCCTCCACCGCCCCGATCTGGAGCTGAAGAGGCTCACGCCGTCCAACAAGGACGCCCTCCTCTTCGACGACGTGCTCTGGGTGCGCAGGGCCCGCCAGGAGCACGACGGCTTCGCCGACGTGCTGCGCGACCGCGGTGTCGAGGTGCATCTCTTCGGCGACCTGCTGCGGGAGTCCCTGGAGGTGCCCGCCGCCCGCGCGCTGGTCCTGGACCGGGTCTTCGACGAGAAGGAGTACGGTCCGCTGGCCGCCGACCACCTGCGCGCGGCCTTCGACTCGCTGGACGCCGGGGCGCTGGGCGAGGTGCTCGTCGGCGGTATGACGAAGCGGGAGTTCCTGGCGGCGCACCGGGAGCCGACGTCGGTCCGCTTCCACGCCCTCGACCTCGACGACTTCGTCCTCGGGCCGCTGCCGAACCACCTCTTCACCCGGGACACCTCGGCCTGGATCTACGACGGGGTCTCGATCAACGCGATGCGCTGGCCGGCCCGGCAGCGCGAGACGGTGCACTTCGAGGCGATCTACGGGCACCACCCGCTCTTCGCCGGACCGGAGGCGGGCTCCTTCCACCGCTGGTCGGAGGGGCAGCGCGACTACCCGTCGACGATCGAGGGCGGGGACGTCCTCGTCATCGGCAACGGCGCCGTCCTCATCGGGATGAGCGAGCGCACCACCCCGCAGGCGGTGGAGATGCTGGCCCGCGGGCTGTTCGCGGCCGGTTCGGCGCGCACGATCGTCGCGCTGGACATGCCGAAGCGGCGCGCGTTCATGCACCTGGACACGGTGATGACGATGGTGGACCAGGACACGTTCACCCAGTACGCGGGGCTCGGCATGCTCCGCTCGTACACGATCGAGCCGGGCGACGAGGGGCAGTCCCTGCGGGTGACGGACCATCCGCCGGAGCAGATGCACAGCGCCATCGCCGCGGCCCTGGGGCTCCAGGACGTCCGGGTCCTGACGGCGACACAGGACGTGCACGCGGCGGAGCGGGAGCAGTGGGACGACGGGTGCAACGTCCTCGCGGTGGAGCCGGGGGTGGTGGTGGCGTACGAGCGGAACGTCACCACGAACACGCATCTGCGCAAGCAGGGCATCGAGGTGATCGAGATCCCGGGGAGCGAGCTGGGGCGGGGGAGGGGTGGCCCGCGCTGCATGAGCTGCCCGGTGGAGCGCGACGCGATCTGAGCGGGTCCTCCGCGAGGGGGCTGTATATAAATGCTGATGTTCGTATAGACTTCCAGGGTCCGCGACTGTCGTCCCTTCGGCCGTCGTCCCCGCGACCATCGTGCCCTCGGCGCCGTTCCCCCGGCCGCCGTCCCCTCGACCCGTACCCCCAGGAGCGCGTCCCATGGCCACAGACCTCATCGGCCGCCACTTCCTCAAGGAGCTGGACTTCACCGCCGAGGAGTTCCGCGGCCTGATCGCGCTCTCCGCCGAGCTCAAGGCCGCCAAGAAGGCCGGCGCCGAGGTCCAGCGGCTGCGCGGCCGGAACATCGCCCTCATCTTCGAGAAGACCTCCACCCGCACCCGCTGCGCCTTCGAGGTCGCCGCCGCCGACCAGGGCGCCTCCACCACCTACCTGGACCCCTCGGGCTCCCAGATGGGCCACAAGGAGTCGGTCAAGGACACCGCGCGCGTACTCGGCCGGATGTTCGACGGGATCGAGTACCGGGGCGACAGTCAGGCCGCCGTCGAGGAGCTCGCCGCCTTCGCGGGAGTCCCCGT
This sequence comes from Streptomyces sp. NPDC055103, assembly GCF_053607625.1. Lineage (NCBI taxonomy): Bacteria > Bacillati > Actinomycetota > Actinomycetes > Kitasatosporales > Streptomycetaceae > Streptomyces > Streptomyces sp. NPDC055103. The sequence goes on along the minus strand of NZ_JBSGTX010000005.1, from coordinate 13,019 downwards.
CTTCAACGGCCTCACCGATGACTGGCACCCGACCCAGATGCTCGCCGACGTGCTCACCATGACCGAGCACACCGACAAGCCGATCGACGGGATCGCCTTCGCCTACCTCGGCGACGCCCGCTTCAACATGGGCAACTCCTACCTGGTCACCGGCGCCCTGCTCGGCATGGACGTGCGGATCGTCGCCCCCGAGGCGTACTGGCCGGCCGAGGAGATCGTCGCCGCGGCCCGCAAGCTCGCCGAGACGAGCGGTGCCACGATCACCCTCACCGAGTCCGTGGCGGACGGGGTCCGGGGCGCCGACTTCGTCGCCACCGACGTCTGGGTGTCGATGGGCGAGCCCAAGGAGGTCTGGGACGAGCGGATCGCGGCCCTCTCCCCGTACTCCGTGACCATGGACGTGCTACGCGCCACCGGGAACGCGGACGTCAAGTTCCTGCACTGCCTGCCCGCCTTCCATGATCTGGGCACGGCCGTCGGCCGCGACATCCACGCCCGGCACGGCCTGACCGAGCTGGAGGTCTCCGACGAGGTCTTCGAGTCGGCGCACTCCGTCGTCTTCGACGAGGCCGAGAACCGGATGCACACCATCAAGGCGGTCCTGGTCGCCACCATGGCGGGCCCCGCCGAGGCGCCGACCGCGGGTGCGCAGGCATAGCCTTACGCCCGATTGGGTGAATATGCGTGGTGCGGCTTACGATCGCATCCTTCAGGGGGGTTCGGGTGTACATGCCCGAACCCCCCTCACGCGTGCACCACCAGAGATGAGAAGCCCCGCATGTCCTCGCGGATCAAGTCCCCGCAACAGCTCATCGCCGAGTCCGGCGCCGACCTCGAAGGCCACGGCCTCAAGCGCACCATGGGCCTCTTCCAGCTCGTGTGTTTCGGCGTCGGCGCGATCGTCGGCACCGGCATCTTCGTCGGACTCTCCGACAGCGTGGCGGAGGCGGGGCCCGCGGTCGTCATCTCCTTCGTGCTCGCCGCGATCACCTGCGTCTTCACCGCCTTCTCCTTCGCGGAGCTGGGCAGTGCGATCCCGGTCTCCGGCTCCTCGTACTCCTTCGCCTACGCGAGCCTCGGGGAGCGGACCGCCTTCCTGGTGGGCTGGTGCCTGCTCCTGGAGTACGGCGTCTCCGTCTCGGCGGTCGCGGTCGGCTGGAGCCAGTACCTGAACGAGCTGCTCGACAGCCTCATCGGATGGCAGCTGCCTGCCGCGCTCTCCGCGGGACCCGGTGACGGCGGTGTGGTCAACCTGCCGGCCGTCGTCGTCGTGCTGCTCGCCGCCGGCCTCCTCGTACGAGGGGTCAGGGAGAGCGCGCGGGCGACCGCCGCCATGGCCGTCCTCAAGATCGGCATCCTCGTCGTCTTCTGCGCGATCGGCTTCTCCGCCTTCGAGGACGGCAACCTCTCGCCGTTCACCAACGGCGCCGGCGGCATCACCGCGGGCGCCTCGGTGGCCTTCTTCTCGTACATCGGCTTCGACGCGATCACCACGGCCGGCGAGGAGGTGAAGAACCCGCGCCGGAACATCCCGATCGCGATCCTCATCTGTATCGGGCTCGTCACTCTGCTGTACTGCTCGGTCGCGCTCGCCGCGATCGGGGCCCTCGGCGCCGACGCCGTCGCCGGTCAGCCCGCCGCGCTCTCGCTCGTCGTCGACCAGGTCACCGGCTCCTCGGTCGGCGGCGGGGTCATCGCCTTCGGCGCGGTCGTCGCCATCGCGTCCGTCGTGCTCGCGGTGATGTACGGGCAGACCCGCATCCTGATGTCGATGTCCCGCGACGGCCTGGTGCCCCGCATCTTCGAGCGGGTCTCGCCGCGCTCCGCGACCCCGGTGGCCAACACCTGGATCGTCGCCGGCGTCTTCGCGGTCCCGGCCGCCTTCGCCTCGCTCGACGTGGTCGTCGGCCTGACCACCATCGGCACGCTCGCCGTCATGGCGGTCGTCAATCTCGCGGTGATCGTGCTGCGCCGCCGCGATCCGGCGCTGGAGCGTTCCTTCCGGGTGCCGTTCTTCCCGCTGAGCCCGGTGCTCGGCATCGGCTTCTGCCTCTACCTGATCTGGGGCACGGGCTGGACGACCTGGGTGCAGTTCGCGGTCTTCCTGGTCGTCGGAGCGCTGGTGTACGCGCTCTACGGGCGCCGTCACTCGCGCCTCGGCGCGGCGGCTCCTGTCGCTCAGGCTTCCTGACCGGCTCCTGCCTGTCGCTCAGGGCTCCTGGGCGGCTCCTGCCGCTCGCTCAGAATTCCTGACCGAGCCCTGCGAGTCCTGCCGCCTCTCGGTCAGGGCTCCTGGCGGCGGCGCTGCGCCGGAATCCCGGGGAGCGTGAACCACACCGCCTTGCCGTGCGTGGTCGGGCGGTGTCCGCAGTCGCTGCTGAGCGCGCGGATCAGGAGGAGGCCGCGGCCGTGCTCCTGCCAGGGGTCGACCCCGACGTCGGGGTCGGGGCAGACGAGCTCGCCGGGGCCGGCCGGCTCGGCGTCGTGGACCTCGATCTGACAGCCGCCGGGCGCGGCGAGCAGCTCGACGACCAGCTCGATCGGACCCCGGCCGGCGGTGTGCTCGACGGCGTTGGCGACGAGCTCGGCGGTGAGCAGTTCGGCCGTGTCGCTGTCGGGGAGGTCGGCGGCGGCGGGGCCGATGTCGTTGAGCGCGGTACGGATGAGGGCGCGGGCGATCGGAACGGCGGCGGTCGTGTGGGGCAGCCGGATGTGCCAGGAGACGGCGGAACCGGTGCCGGCGGGGCCGGCCGAGGTGGTGACTCCGGCAGGGTCGGCGTCTTCGGCGGGGTCGGTGGCTCCGGCGGGGCCGGTGGCTCCGGCGGGTCCGATGGGTTCGGCGGGTCCGATGGGTTCGGGCATGGGTGGCAGGGCTCCCTTCACCGAGGGGCGGCAGGTGGGCGAGTGGGGTGGGGGCATCCCGAGACGTCCTGGTTTCAACCTTACGAGCCGCAATATCCCGTTCCCAGGGCACCCCTCCCCGGCCGGTAGGGACTTCGGTCATCTGTCGCGCGGGACGTAGGGGGTCCCGCGCTCACGCCTCCTTTATCGCGTACTCGTGACGACGGTCACAGGAGAGTGATACCCTCCGAGCGGAGGAAGGAGGCCCTTCCGATGAGCCCCTTTACCGGCTCCGCGACCCGTACCGAACGCTGGCGGCACCTGAGCCTGGACATCGACGAGGGTGTCGCCACCGTCACCCTCGCGCGCCCCGCGAAGCTCAACGCCCTCACCTTCGGCGCCTACGCCGACCTGCGCGACCTGCTCGCCGAGCTCTCACGCGAGCGGGCCGTCCGCGCGCTCGTCCTCGGCGGGGAGGGCCGCGGCTTCTGCTCGGGCGGTGACGTCGACGAGATCATCGGCGCCACGCTCTCCCTCGACACCGCTCGGCTCCTCGACTTCAACCGGATGACCGGCCAGGTCGTCCGCGCGCTCCGCGAGTGCCCCTTCCCGGTGGTCGCCGCGCTCCACGGCGTCGCGGCGGGCGCCGGGGCCGTCCTGGCCCTCGCCGCCGACTTCCGGGTCGCCGACCCCACCACCCGCTTCGCCTTCCTCTTCACCCGGGTCGGCCTGTCCGGCGGCGACATGGGCGCGGCCTATCTGCTGCCCCGGGTCGTCGGGCTCGGCCACGCCACCCGGCTCCTCATGCTCGGCGAACCCGTCCTGGCGGCCGAGGCGGAGCGCATCGGCCTGCTGAGCGAGCTGACCGAGGAGGGCGCCGCGGGCACCCGCGCGGCCGCCCTCGCCCGCCGCCTCGCGGACGGCCCCGCGCTCGCCCTCGCCCAGACCAAGGCCCTGCTCTCCGCGGAGCTGGACATGCCGCTCGCCGCCTCGATCGAGTTGGACGCGGCGACCCAGGCCCTGCTGATGCACGGCGAGGACTACGCCGAGTTCCACGCCGCCTTCACGGAGAAGCGCCCGCCGAAATGGCAGGGCCGCTAACCATGGCCGCCAGGACCGGGCTCGACCGGCCCGGGCTCGACCGGCCCGAGGCCGACCGGACCGGGCTCGACCGGCCCGGGCTCGACCGGCCCGAGGCCGACCGGACCGGGCTCGACCGGCCCGAGGCCGACCGGCCCGGGCTCGACCGGACCGGGCCCGACCGGACCGGGCTCGACCGGCCCGGGCTCGACCGGCCCGGGCTCGACCGGCCCGGGCTCGACCGGACCGGGCCCGACCGGACCGGGCTCGACCGGCCCGAGGCCGACCGGACCGAAGCAGTCAGGACCGGGCCCGCCGGGACCGAGAACGTCCGGGCCGAGCCCGCCCGGACCGAAGCAGCCAGGACCGAGCCCGCCCGGACCGAGCCCGCCCGGACCGAGCCCGCCCGGACCGAGAACGTCCGGACCGAGAACGTCCGGGCTGAGCCCGCCCGGACCGTGGCCGCCGCCCAAGCCCCCGGCCATCCCGCGCGCCCCACCCGCATCGCCGTCATCGGCGGCGGCCCCGGGGGTCTCTACGCCGCCGCCCTTCTCAAGCGTCTCGACCCCGCCCGCGAGGTCACCGTCTGGGAGCGGAACGCTCCCTCCGACACCTTCGGCTTCGGCGTCGTCCTCTCCGACGAGACCCTCGGCGGCATCCGGGACGCCGACCCCGCCGTGTACGAGGCGCTCCGCCGGGAGCTCGTGCGCTGGGACGACATCGACGTCGTCCACCGCGGCCACCGCACCACCTCCACCGGCCACGGCTTCGCCGCCCTCGGCCGCCGTCGGCTCCTGGAGCTCCTGCACGCCCGCTGCGCCGAGCTCGGCGTACGGCTCCGCTTCCGCACCGAGGCCCCGCCCGCCGCCGAGCTCGCCGCCGGCCACGACCTGGTCGTCGCCGCCGACGGCGTGCACAGCCGCACCCGCGAGGCCCACGCCGAACACTTCCGTCCCACGATCACCACCCACCGCTGCCGTTACATCTGGCTCGCCGCGGACTTCCCTCTCGACGCCTTCCGCTTCGAGATCGCCGAGACCGAGCACGGCGTGATGCAGCTCCACGCCTACCCCTTCTCCGCGGACGCCTCGACCGTCATCGTCGAGATGCGCGAGGAGGTCTGGCGGGCCGCCGGGTTCGACGAACTCGACGAGGCCGAGTCCACCGCCCGCTGCGCCAAGATCTTCGCCGAGGCGCTCGGCGGCCGGGAGCTGCGCTCCCACCGCTCCGCCTGGACCGCGTTCCGTACCGTCGTCAACGAACGCTGGTCGTACGGCAACACCGTCCTCATCGGCGACGCCGCCCACACCGCGCACTTCTCCATCGGCTCCGGCACCAAACTGGCCGTCGAGGACGCCCTCGCCCTCGCCACGCAGCTCACCGAAGACCGCCCCCTCGCCGAGGCGTTGACCGCCTACGAAGCCGAGCGCCGCCCCGTCGTCGCGTCCACCCAGCGCGCGGCCGCCGCCAGCCTCCGCTGGTTCGAGGAGCTCGCCGGCCATGTCGACCGGCCGCCCCGCCGCTTCGCCTTCGACCTCCTCACCCGCAGCCGCCGCGTCACCCACGCCAACCTGCGGCTGCGCGACCCGGCCTTCACGGCGGCCGTCGAACGCGACTTCGGCTGCCCGCCCGGAACGCCACCCATGTTCACCCCGTTCCGGCTCCGCGGACTGACCCTCCGCAACCGCGTCGTCGTCTCACCCATGGACCTGTACGTCGCCGAGGACGGCGTCCCTGACGACTTCCACCTCGTCCACCTGGGCGCCAGGGCCCTCGGCGGCCCCGGACTCGTCATGACCGAGATGGTGTGCGTGAGCCCCGAAGGCCGCATCACCCCCGGCTGCACCGGCCTCTGGACCGACGAACAGGCCGACGCCTGGGCGCGGATCACCGCCTTCGTCCATGCGCGGGCGCCCGGCACGGCGCTGGGCGTCCAGCTCGGCCACTCCGGCCGCAAGGGCTCGACCCGGCGCATGTGGGAGGGCATCGACCAGCCGCTCCCGGAGGGCAACTGGCCGGTCGTCGCCGCGTCCCCCCTCCCGTACAGGGCGGGTGTCAACCAGACTCCGCGCGCCCTCGACCGTACCGAACTGGTGTCGGTGCGCGAGGAGTTCACCGCAGCGGCCCGCCGAGCCGCCCGCTGCGACTTCGACCTCCTCGAACTCCACTGCGCCCACGGCTACTTGCTGTCCGGCTTCCTGTCCCCGCTCACCAACCACCGCACCGACGCCTACGGCGGCACCCTCGACGGGCGGCTGCGCTTCCCGCTCGAAGTCTTCGACGCCGTACGGGAGGTGTGGCCCGAGGACCGCCCCATGACCGTGCGCGTATCGGCGACCGACTGGGCCGAGGGCGGCACGAGCGCCGAGGACGCCCTCGCGGTCGCCCGCGCCTTCACCGACCACGGCGCCGACGCGATCGACGTCTCCACCGGCCAGGTCGTCCCCGGCGAGCGCCCCGAGTACGGCCGCTCGTACCAGACGCCGTACGCGGACCGGATCCGCAACGCGGTCGGTGTCCCGGTGATCGCGGTCGGCGCGATCTCCTCCTGGGACGACGTCAACTCCCTCCTCCTGGCGGGCCGCGCCGACCTCTGCGCCCTCGCCCGCCCGCACCTCTTCGACCCGCACTGGACCCTCCACGCCGCGGCCGAGCAGGGCTACGAGGGCCCGGCCGCGCCCTGGCCGGCCCCGTACCGCGCGGGCAGCCGCCCGCCCCCGACGGGCCGCCGCGAGTAGAGAGCCCTGGACGCTCGCGTATGCGGGCGCGACGCGGAACCATGTTCTCCACCCCCCGTTCCCCACTTGAATGGGGACATGACACAGGACACGGGTGGGAAGGGCGCCGGCGTCGTCCTCGGCGCGGCGGCGCTGGCGACGGGACTCGTCGCGGGGGTGATGTTCGCGTACGTCAGCTCGGTGATGCCGGCGCTGGCACGCAGTGACGACAAGGTCTTCTTCGAGGTGATGCGGAACATCAACGAGGTCATCCAGAACCCGGTGTTCTTCACCGCGTTCTTCGGGGCGCCGATCCTCGCGGCGGTGGCCGCCTGGCAGCACCGGGCCACCCGGGCGCGGGCCTGGACGCTCGCCGGGTTCGTCCTCTGCGCGGCGGTCTTCCTGGTCACCTCCGCGGGGAACGTGCCCCTCAACGCCGCCCTCGCGGCCGCCGACGACCCGACGGCCGCCCGAGCCGCCTTCGAAGATCCCTGGGTGGCCTGGAACCTGGTCCGCACGATCCTGTCGGTGGCGGGACTCGCCTGCCTGCTCCGGGCGATGACGGGGTGTGACCGAGATACGCGTCAAAGGGGCAACGGGATGATCTTGAAGCCCTGATCTGCTCAGATTTACGTGCGGCGGCGTGCAGCGGGGTCGCGTTCGGCGATGTGCCGGGCGACCGAGTCGACGCCGGGACGGGCGTACCGCTCCAAGGAGCGGACGGATGCGTGGCGGGAGCGGGCCAGCAACATCGGGGTGGAGGTGCCGTCCTCCGCGTCGTGTGTGAGGGCACTGTGACGTAGCCGGTGAAGCGTCCAGCCGTCCAGGTCCTCGATGTCGTCGGGTGAGGCGAGGGGGTTGGCCAGCAGCCGGGTGTTCTCCTCGAAGATCTCCTCAGCGCGGCGGTAGGAGAGCCGGGCCCGGCCGGTCTCCCGGCACACGTCGAGCGTCGGTGTTCCGGCCGGGGCCTTGCGGTCGGTGAGGAACAGCGGGCCGCGGGTGCGGCGGGCGACGAGGCGGGGCAGGAGCTGGGCGGTGCCCGACTGCCAGTGAATCCACTCGGTCGCGCCGCCCTTGGCGGTGATCTTCCCGCGCTTGTCCTGTGGGCAGAGGTCTTCCACGTCGAGGCACAGCACCTCGTCGGCCCGCGCGGCGGACTCGTAGAGCATCTTCCATAGCGCCTTCTCCCGCAGTGCGACGTCGAGGCGCCACAGGGCGGCGATCTGGTTCTCCGCGAGAGCCTTGGTGCGGTCCGGTGGTGCCGGCCGCCGTTCGATGCCGATCGTGGGATCGCCTTCGATCCAGCCCTGGCGCTGCCACCAGCCGATCGCCTTGCGTGCGATGGACAGTTCGCGGTTGACGGTGTCGGCGTCCATCTCGTCCGCCCGCGCCGCCGCCAGCTCGGCCAGCACCTCCGGCAGTGCCGGGTCATCGATCGCGGTGACGGGGAAGACGGGCGGCTTCGCGCCCCGGCGGGCCGGGCCGGTCGGCGCAGGCTCGCCGGCGAGCATCCATCCCCACGTCGTCAGCGAGATCCGGTAGATCCGCGCGGAGGACTTCGCGATGCCCGCGCCGGTGAGGTACCGCTCGACCGCCGCGGTGTACGACGACGGAGCGGCGGACAGGGGCACCACTCGGGCGCTCGGCAGCCGGAGCGCGCCCTCGGTTCCGAGTTCGGTCACTGGTTCGATCGCCATGCCTGCCCCGCCTCTCCGACACTGTCGCAGTAAATGCGTACACCTCGCCTCGGCGACCGGAATGCCCCGCCGCAGGTCGCGAAGATCACCGTAGAGGCTCCGCCGCAGTAAATCCGGCATTTACTGCGGCAGCACTCTGACGGGGCGTCAGGTCTCAGGCCGGGTGCGGGAATCAACGTTTATGGCATATACATTGTGTATGTTGTAAACACATCGAGGGGGAGAGGTCCATGCTGCCCGCAGATCGCGCCAGGCGCCCCAATCGCACGATCGACCTGAGTGCTGTCGCAGACCTCCTGTGGCGCGCCACTCCCGACCATGCCGAGGAACCTCGCCCCCGGCTCAGCGCCAAGCTGATCGTGGGGACAGCCATTGCTCTCGCCGAAGTCGAGGGACTGGACGCACTGTCGATGCAACGCATCGCCTCCGAGCTGGGCTGTACCGCGATGGCGCTCTACCGGCACATCCCGAGCAAGAACCAGCTCCTCGCGGCTATGACCGACGCCGCTACTGGCCGCCCACCCGCACCAGCAGCGGCCAAAGCTTGGCGCTCCGAGGTCGAAGGATGGGTGGACGCGCTGTGGGGCCTCTATCTCCGCCACCCCTGGATCCTGCAGGCGCCCACGCTCAGCGCACCGGTCGGGCCGAACGAACTGGCGTGGTTCGAGGCGCTGCTGAGCCCGCTCCACCGCGCCGGCCTCCGCCGCGGAGAACTCATTCCGCTCGCCACCTTCATCTCCAGTGCTGTACGCGACCTGGCGCGAGTGGCCACCGAACTCGATCCCGCGGGCGCTGCCGTATACGGCCAGGTCCTGGCCGAGCGGCTGGACCCGGAGCAGTTCCCCACCCTGTGCTCACTTACAGGCGGGGACGGGCTCGACGAAGCGGAAGACGGCGATGTCACGCCGATCGTCCACCTCGGTATTCAGCGCCTGCTCGATGGCATCGAGGCCCGAGCCCACTCCAACCCCCTTTCTGCACCAGACAAGGAAGAACGTCATGGATGACATCCGCATACGACAGCTAATGGGCCTGTGCGGCATCACCGCCGGGGTACTGGCTGCGGTCGGCGTCCCGCTCTACTTCGTGTACTCCGGGGCGCCGCCGGCCTCGAACGTGCTCGCCAGGATCTTGCTGAACATCCTGACCTGCGGCGCGCTCCTGGTCTTCCTGACGGGCCTGCGCCATCTGATCCGGGGCGCGGGCGCCGGGTTCGAGTGGCTGGCGAGCCTGGTGTTCGGCTCTGGGCTGGCTTATGTCACCGTCACCCTGGTCGCTGCGTCTATCGAGGCGGGGACCGTCCTGGAGCATCCCGACGGGACCATGGACCCGACCGTCGACGGCACGCTGGCCCACGCGAACATGCTCCTGCACGGGTCGGTGGCCCGGCTCCTGACGGCGGTCCTGCTGATGGCCGCCGGATACGCGATCCTGCGCAGCGGGGTGCTGCCGCGCTGGGCCGGGCGCTTGGCATATGCCGTCTCAGCGGTCAACCTCGCCTTCGTACCATCGCTGTTCTTCGGGACGGACGCGGCCGACTTCTACAGTGCCGTCGGCTGGGGCAATACCGCCATGACCGCGGCGCTGGTTGTCTACTGGGCACTTGCCGTCGGCATCGTGGTCCTGAGGCGCCCCTCCCGGCAGTTCACGCGACTCGCCTGACGGCCGGAGCCTCGGTGTGATCGAGGCAGGTCGGCCACAGCCTCCCTGGGCGCCGTGTCGCCCTCGACGTAGCGCTGTTGCCCATCCCTACGGGCAGCGCACCGGGTCCGGAACAGATCAGCGCCGCCGCCGAGGAGGCGTTCCACCTGCGGTTCTGGCCACTTGTCACCTGGTTCGCGGCTCGTTAACGGCACCCCAAGAGGAAGGCTCGCGGTCGGTCAAGCGGCCTGGCCGAGGCCAGCGGTGGTCAGGCTGTTTTCGACAGGTCGTAAGGGGACCACTCGGGCAGCGAGAACGGGGACCACCGCTCGGGCAGCGAGTTGGGGGAGCCAACCGGTCTGATGGTGTGTGACATGCCGCTTTCGGCGTAATGAGGGTCTTGGGCTGTTTGGCCGGTCGCGCTGTGCGCGTTGATCAAGGTCGTGTCAGGAGACCTGGTGTACAGATCGCGTGAGTGGATCTTTGAGCGGATCCGTCGTGACCGTCGGAGCGATCCGACGGTGTCGCAGCGTACGTTGGCCCAGCGGTACCGGGTCTCGCGCAAGACGGTCGTGAAGGCTTTGATTCATCCGGTGCCGCCGGTGCGGAAGTCACCTCCTCCCCGGGTGAGCGTGCTGGAGCCGGTGAAGGGCTTCATCGACCAGGTGCTCCGGGAGGATGTGCGGGCGCCGAGGAAGCAGCGGCACACGATCGACCGGATTCTTCAGCGGCTTGCGGCGGAGCGGGATTTCGAGGAGGCGTCGTACTCCACGGTCCGTGACTACGTTCGCAGGCGCTGGGTGGAGGTCGAGTTGGAGGCCCGTGAGGGGCGGCGGTTCCTGGAGGGGATGGTGCCCCAGGCCAAGCGGCCGGGCGAGGAGGCCGAGGTCGACTTCGCGGACGTGTGCTGCCGAACAGTCGCTGCTCGGTCCGTTGCCGGCGGACGAGTACGACACGGGCATCGATCTGACGCCGGTGGTGCACCGCAACGGACGGGTCACCGTGCGGCAGAGCTACTACTCGGTGCCTGCTCGGTTCATCGGCGCGAAGGTGCGGGTGAAGCCGAAGGCGAACGAGGTATGGGTCTTCGATGGTCGCGTGGTCGTCGCCCGGCACCCGCGGCTGGCTCGCCGCTACACCGCGCACGACATCCTCGACCACTATCTGGAGATCCTGCTGGTCAAGCCTGGTGCGTTCGCCGGGGCGGCAGCGTTGGCGCAGGCCCGCGCGGAAGGCGGGTTCACCAAGACGCATGAGGCGTTCTGGGCCGCGGCGAAGCGCAAGTGCGGTGACCGCGAGGGCACGCGGATGCTCATCGAGGTGCTGCTGCTGCACCGGACGCTGCCCGCCGACGCGGTCATCGCCGGGATGAGCACGGTGCTGAGGATCGGCGCGGCCAGCACCGACCTGGTGGCGATCGAGGCCCGCAAGGCGATGGAGACGTGCGGGGCCGAGCCGGACGACGACAGCACCGACGACGTGCTCGGCGAGAGGGACGGCGTCAGCGGCACGAAGGGCGGCGAGTCCGAGGACGGGGCGAAGGCGATCTCCCTGCACACCAAGCGGCTGCCGACGGATCTACGGGTCGGGCTTCCGGACATGAGCAAGTACGACCGGCTGCTGAAGCCGGTCGTGACCACGGCGACGAGCGCGGCGGCGACGCCGAAGAAGGGCACCAGCGCATGACTCCCACCATCGAGCAGGCCCCTGCCGACGTTCCGCCCACCAGGATGCCGCTGCCCGGCGATCCCGAGGACGCGGCGATCGACGAGCTCTGCCGGGATCTGAGGCTCCCGGCCCTACGCGAGCGGTTCGTCGAGACCGCCGCGACAGCCCGCCGCGAACAGCTGACCTACAAACAGTTCCTGCTGGACCTGCTGCGGATGGAGCATGGCGACCGGGAGGTGCGTCGCCAGCAGCGGCTGATCAGGGCCGCGCGTTTCCCGCGGCCCAAGCGGCTGGAGGACTTCCGGTTCGACAAGAACCCTCACATCCCGTCCGAGATCATCGGCGAGCTGAAGAACCCGGCATGGGTTCAGGAAGGCCGGCCGCTGGTCCTGATCGGCGACTCGGGCACCGGCAAGTCCCATCTGCTGATCGGGATCGGCACCGCGATCGCCGAGGCCGGGCTGTCGATCCGCTACACCACGACCGCCGCCCTGGTGAACGAGCTCGCCGAGGCCGCGACCGGCAAGCGCCTGTCCGCGGTGATCGCCCGCTACAGCAAAGTCGATCTTCTGTGTCTGGACGAGTTCGGCTACCTCGACCTGGACAAGAAGGGTGCCAAGCTGCTGTTCCAGATCTTCACCGAGCGCGAGGAACGCAAGGCGACCGCGGTCGCGACGAACTCCCCGTTCAACGAGTGGGACTCGATCTTCAACGAGCCCAGGCTCTGCGCGGCCATCGCCGACCGGATCACCTTCCGCTGCACGCTGATCCAGACCGGCACCGAGTCCTACCGGTTCCAGGCCACCGAGGCCGAACGCGGCACCAAGGACGCGACATGACCGGCCCAGAGTGGAGTCACGCGCGCGGCCGGCTGCGACGATGGTGGAACGAGCCAAACATCAGACCAAAGACCGTTGCAGTACTAGTAGTGCTTGGTCAGGTCAGCTGTGGTTGAGCGTGTCCTTCTGGCTCGGTGTTGCGTTGAGAGGGTGTGACTCCGGACGAGATTGCGGCTGTGCGTGGTGAGTTGGAGGACTTCGCGGCGAAGGTTTTCGAGCCGTTCGCGAGGAACGACCAGCGTCGGTGGGGGCAGGTCTACTTGCGGGGCCTGCTCACGGACGGGCAGCGCAAGTCGGTCGAGCCGATGGCCGCCCGGCTGGGTGAGGACGGGAACCGTCAGGCCCTGGCCCACTTCATCACCACCAGTCCGTGGGACCCGGCGCATGTGCGGGCCCGGCTGGCCTGGAGGATGGAGAAGGCGATCCGGCCCACCGTGCTGGTCTTCGATGACACCGGGTTCCTCAAGGACGGCACTGCCTCGGCGTGTGTGTCGCGGCAGTACACCGGCACCGCGGGCAAGGTCACCAACTGCCAG